>NZ_JAAQQT010000681.1:8004-15862 GCF_011742065.1 Aquabacterium sp. A08 | reverse complement strand
CGCGAACTGCTGGACGAGGCCTATGCCGGCGACATCATCGGCATCCCCAACCACGGCGTGCTGCAGCTGGGCGACACCCTGACCGAAGGCGAGAACCTGCAGTTCACCGGCCTGCCTTTTTTCGCGCCGGAAATCATCCGCAGCGTGGAAGTGGCCGACCCACTGCGCGGCAAACAGCTCAAGGCCGGCCTGACCCAGCTGGGCGAGGAAGGCGCCATCCAGGTGTTCCGCCCCATGGCCGGCAGCGTGCTGATGCTGGGTGCCGTGGGCCAGCTGCAGTTCGAGGTGGTGCAGCACCGGCTGGACACCGAATACGGCGTGAAAGCGCGCATCACCCACAGCCCCTACCAGGTGGCGCGCTGGGTGACCTGTCCCCCGGAAAACGGCGGCGAGGTGGAGCTGAAACGCTTCATCGACGCCAACATCCACCGCATGGCCTGGGACGCGGTGGACGCGCCCACCATTCTGGTGGACCACGGCGCCACGCTGCGCGCGGTGGAGGCCAACTGGCCCAAGATCCAGTTCCACGCCATGCGCGAACACGCGGGGCTGGTGTTCCACAAGGCGGTGTGACGCGATGCAACTGTTTGCCCCCCTCTACGAGCGGGCCATGCGCTGGGCCCGCCACCGCCACGCCCCCTGGTACCTGGGGGCCCTGAGCTTTGCCGAATCGTCGTTCTTCCCCATTCCGCCGGACGTGATGCTGGCGCCGATGTGCCTGGCCCAGCCGCAACGCGCCTGGCGCTTGGCCTGGATCACCACCCTCACCTCGGTGCTGGGCGGGCTGCTGGGCTACGCCATCGGCGCGCTGGCCTTTGCCTCGGTGGAGCCGTGGCTGCAGGCCAGCAAGTACTGGACGGCCTACCAGACCGCGCTGGCCTGGTTTGCCGACTGGGGCGTGCTGGCGGTGTTCATCGCCGGCTTCTCGCCCATCCCGTACAAGGTGTTCACCGTGGCCGCGGGCGCGCTGTCCATGGCGCTGCTGCCGTTCACCCTGGCCTCGCTGGTGGGGCGCGGGGCGCGCTTTTTCCTGGTGGCCGGGCTGATGCGCTGGGGCGGTGCGCGCATGGAGGCCCAGTTGCGTCGGCACATCGACCGGCTGGGCTGGGCCACCGTGGCGCTGGTGGCACTAGGCGCGGCGGTGTACGCCTTGCGCTGAAGCCGGCCCCAAGCCCCCTTTTTCCAGCGCGGCCGGCCACGTGGCGCGCGCCGCCCGGCGGGACGCCGGGGGTCAGGCCGCCGCCAGCAGGCGCTCGAGGGCGCGCGGGTAGATCAGGTGCTCCTGCGTCAGCACGCGCGCGGCCAGCGCCTCGGGCGTGTCGCCCGGCAGCACCGGCACCACCGCCTGGTCCAGAAATTCGCCGTGGTCCAGCTCGGCGGTGACGCGGTGCACCGTGGCGCCGGCGAACTTGCAACCGGCCTCCAGGGCGCGGCGGTGGGTGTGCAAGCCAGGAAACGCCGGCAGCAGCGACGGGTGGATGTTGACCAGCCGACCGGCGTAGTGCGCCACAAACGCCGGCGTGAGGATGCGCATGAAACCGGCCAACACCACCAGCGCCGGGCGGCCGGCCGGGTCCAGCCCGTCCACGGTGCGCACCAGGGCGGCGTCGAAGGCCTCGCGGCTGTCGTACTGGGTGTGCTCGACCACCGCGGTGGCCAGGCCCTGTTCGCGCGCCCAGGCCAGGCCGCTGGCGGCGGGCCGGTTGCTCACCACCCCCGCCACCCGGGCGCCCCAGCGCTGCGCCCAGCGCCCGGCCTGCGCGGCCCGCACGATGGCCTGCATGTTCGAGCCCTGGCCCGAGATCAGGACGACAATGTTCTTTTTCGGCATCTGCGACATAAGCAAGGAAGTGTAATGACCCCGACGACCCCCACCCTGCCGTGGAAGGCGCCGCTGAGCGCTGCCGAAGCGCGCGTGCTGGCGACCCTGATGGAAAAGGCCCGCACCGTGCCCGACAGCTACCCGCTCACCCTCAACAGCCTGCAGTCGGGCTGCAACCAGAAGTCGGCGCGCGACCCGGTGATGGCGCTGAGCGAGCACGACATCGCCGAGGCGCTGGACGGCCTGCGCGAGCGCAGCCTGGTGATCGAGTCCAGCGGCGGCCGTGCCACCCGCTACGAGCACAACGCCGGCCGGGTGCTGGGCGTGCCCGACCAGGCCGCCGCCCTGCTCGGGCTGCTGATGCTGCGCGGCCCGCAGACCGCGGGCGAGCTGCGGCTCAACAGCGAACGCTGGCACAAGTTCCTCGACATCGGGTCGGTGGAGGCGTTCCTGGACGAACTGCAGGAACGGCCCGAGGCCAAAGGCGGCGCCCTGGTGGTGAAGCTGCCGCGCCTACCGGGCGCGCGCGAGCCGCGCTGGGCCCACCTGCTGTGCGGGCCGGTGGACGCCAGCGCCCATGCCGCCGCGGCCGAGCCCACGCCTGGCGCCGAGACCCCGGCGCTGCTCGAACGGCTGGTGGCCCTGGAGGCCCAGGTGCAGCGCCTGCAGGACCGGCTGGACCGGCTGGACCCCGCCGCGCCCTGACCCAAGGGCGCCGCGGCCGGCTGTCGCGGTGCGGACACACAAAAAGAACGATCGTGCTAAAAATAAGCACCCTTTGAAGGAGACAACCCCCATGGACTTGGCATTCACGCCGGAAGAACTGGCGTTCCGCGACGAGATCCGCACCTGGGTGCGGGCGAACCTGCCCCAGGACATTGCCCAGAAGGTGCACCAAGCGCAGCGCCTGTCGCGCGACGACATGCAGGCCTGGGCCAAGATCCTGGGGCGCAAGGGCTGGCTGGGTTATGGCTGGCCCCAGCAGTTCGGCGGCCCGGGCTGGACCGCCGTGCAAAAACACCTGTTTGAAGAGGAATGCGCCCTGGCCGGCGCGCCGCGCATCGTCCCTTTCGGCCCGGTGATGGTGGCGCCGGTCATCATGGCCTTCGGCAACGCGGAGCAGCAGCAGCGCTTCCTGCCCGGCATCGCCAGCGGCGAGGTCTGGTGGAGCCAGGGCTACAGCGAACCCGGTTCGGGGTCGGACCTGGCCTCGGTCAAGACCCGCGCCGAGCGCGTGGGCAACCACTACGTCGTCAACGGCCAGAAAACCTGGACCACGCTGGGCCAGCACGGCGACTGGATTTTCTGCCTGGTGCGCACCAGCACCGAAGGCAAGCCGCAAACCGGCATCAGCTTCCTGCTGATCGACATGAAATCGCCCGGCGTGACGGTGCGCCCCATCAAACTGCTGGACGGCGAGTGCGAGGTCAACGAGGTCTGGTTCGACAACGTGCAGGTGCCGGCCGAGAACCTGATCGGCGAGGAAAACGAGGGCTGGACCTACGCCAAGCACCTGCTTTCGCACGAGCGCACCAACATCGCCGACGTGAACCGCGCCAAGCGCGAGCTGGAGCGCCTCAAACGCATCGCCCAGGCCGAGGGCGTGTGGGATGACCTGCGTTTCCGCGACCAGATCGCGCTGCTGGAGGTGGACATCGTGGCCCTGGAAATGCTGGTGCTGCGGGTGCTGAGCGCCGAAAAGTCCGGCAAGAACTCGCTCGACATCGCCGGCCTGCTCAAGATCAAGGGCAGCGAGATCCAGCAGCGCTACACCGAGCTGATGATGCTGGCGGCCGGCCCGTTCAGCCTGCCCTTCATTTTCGAGGCGATGGAGGCCGGCTGGCAGGGCGACTTCCCCGGCGGCACCGTGGCCAACGCGCCGCTGGCGGCCAACTACTTCAACATGCGCAAAACCACCATTTACGGCGGCAGCAACGAAGTGCAACGCAACATCGTCGCGCAAACGCTGCTGGGCTGAGGAGACACGAGATGGATTTCGATTTTTCCGACGACCAGGCGCAACTGCGCGACGCGGTGGGCCGCTGGGTGGACAAGGGCTACGGTTTCGAGCGCCGCCGCGCGGCGGTGGCCGCCGGCGGGTTTGACCGCTCCGCCTACGCCGAACTGGCCGAGCTGGGCCTGACCGGCCTCTGCGTGGGCGAGGACCATGGCGGCCTGGGCATGGGCCCGGTCGAGGGCATGGTGGTGCTGGAGGAACTGGGCCGCGGCATCGTGCTGGAACCGCTGGGCCAGACGCTGATCGCCAGCGGCGTGCTGGGCGCTTACGCCCCGGCGGCGCTGCAGGCCGACTGGCTGCCGCGCATCGCCAGCGGCGAGGCGCTGGTGGTGCTGGCGCACCAGGAGCGCGGTCTGCGTTACCAACTGGGTGCCGCCCACACCCGGGCCACGGCCCAAGGCGATGGCTGGACCGTGACCGGCACCAAGAGCCTGGTGCCGGCCGGTGACCGGGCCGACGCCTTCCTGGTGCCCGCCCAGACGCCGCAAGGCCTGGTCCTGTTCCTGGTGGCGCGCGACCAGGCCGGCGTGAGCACCCAAGGCTACGTGACCCAGGACGGCTCGCGTGCGGCCGAGGTGCGGCTGGACGGCGCCACCGCCCAGCTCGTCAGCGCCGAGGGCCAGACCGCGCTGGAGCACGCGGTGGACATCGGCATCGCCAACGTCTGCGCCGAGGCCGTGGGCGTGATGGACCGCACCCTGGCCCTCACCGTGGACTACCTGAACACCCGCAAGCAGTTCGGCGTGGCCATCGGCAGCTTCCAGGCGCTGCGCCACCGCGCCGCCGACATGAAGATGCAACTGGAACTGGCGCGCAGCATGAGCTACTACGCCACCCTCAAGCTGAACACCCCCGCCGCCGAACGCCGCCAGGCGCTGGCCCGGGCCAAGGTGCAGCTGGGCCAGTCGATGCGCTTCGTCGGCCAGCAGGCGGTGCAGCTGCACGGCGGCATTGCGGTGACCGACGAGTACATCGCCAGCCACTACTTCAAGAAGCTGACGCAGCTGGAGATGACCTTCGGCGACACCCTGCACCACCTGGGCGAGGTGTCGGCGCGGATGCAGGAGACGGCGGGCGTGTTCGCCTGACCGGCCAACGGGCCGCCGGCCCGTTGCCGGTGCTGCCGTGGCGGGCTCAAACGCCCAGCCAGCCCTGGCGCCAGGCCCACCCCAGCCCGCCGCACAGCAGCGCCAGCAGCAGCCACCACGGCCAGGGGCTGGAGCGGTCGGCGTAGGGGTCGCTCAGGGCGCGCTCGGCGCCGGCCGGCAACTGCGCCACGCCGGTGAGCGACGCGCCAAACGGCAGGTTGATGCGGGCGCGGATGTTGACCGCCCAGCCGTTGGCGTCCAGCAAAGGCCCGAGGTTGCGCCGGCGCAGCTTGAGCCAGGCCAGCAGCATGGAGGGGCCCGAAATCAGCAGCACCAGCCCCAGCAGCACCAGCGGCATCTGCCACACGGGCAAGGACAGGAAGCCGGTCACCACCGCCGCCAGCGCGGTGCCCAGGGCGCCCAGCGCCAGCCCGATGGCGGCAAAAATCCCGGCGAAGCGGGCGATGTCGAAGGCCTGGGCCTTGGCGTCGGTCGCGGGCGGCGGCGCCTCGGCCTGGGTCCCGGCCTGGGCCACCCGGGCGGCGGCCTTGGCCTCCACGTCCTTGTCGCGCGAGGCGGCGAACTTCTGGACCTGCTCGCCCACCAGGCGGGCGATGCGCCGATACGGCGACCAGAACGCCTGGCGCACGCTGATGGGCGCCTCCACCACCTTGACCACGCTGGCGTTCCAGTCGCGGCCCTGGCGGTCGTAGAAGACGCCGTTGCGGCCGGGCACCATCATCTCGTCGGCGTCGCCGCCGGTCATGGCCGCGACGACGGTGATGGGCGCCTCGCCCTGGCGCACGCACTGGCAGTACACCAGGTAGGTGCCCGACAGCGGCGCCAGGCTGGCGTGGCGCGCCATGTCGGCCACGCGCAGGCACAGGTCGCAGCTGCGCTGGTCGATGTAGAGCGTGCCGGCCTGGAAGATGGCGGGCCGCTCGCGGCTGTAAAAGTCGTTGAGGTTGACGAAGTTGCGCAGCAGCGTGACCAGGTCGCGCCGCAGGTGGACCAGGCGCTCCAGCGCCTCGATGGCGGTGGCGCTGGCGTCGCTGGCCTGGTCCTGCGCGATCAGCGCCCCGAGGGCGGCCGGGGCCGGCCCGGCCAGCAGCGCGCGCAGGGTGTCCGGCGGCAGGTCGGCCACCGGGGTGTCGGGCCGGGCGGCCCACCAGTCGCGGTAGGCGCCGAAGCGCGCCGCCAGTTCGTCCCACTCGGCCGGGGTCAGCGCCTCGCGCTCGCCCAGGGCAGGCCGCACCACCCGGTCGCGCAAGGCGGCCACGCGGGCCTGCCAGGCCGGGTTCAGGCCGTGCACCAGCGGCAGCGCGCCGTTGGGCGCCACCAGGGCCAGGGGCAGCCCGGCCACGCCGTCGTCGGCGTCGCTCAAGGCCTGGGCGGCCAGTTCGGCGTAGCGGGTGTCGGGCGGGTTGAGGGCAGCGGTGGCGCGCCCGTCGAAGGCGGCCAGGCGGCCACGGGTGTAGTAGTCCTGCACCTTGGCCTGCACCGCGTCGAAGGCGGCCAGGGCGTCGGCCGTCTGCGCGCCCCAGGGCAGCCCGCCCAGGGCGGCGGCGCTGCCGTGCCAGTCCAGCACCTGCTGGGCGGCGGCCAGGAAAGCGTCCAGCGTCTCGCGCGACACGCCGGGCTGGCCGCTGCGGTCGGCCACCGGGCCCTGGGTGGCCAGGACGTGCCCGATCAGTTCGGCCACCGCGGCGTCGGGGGCCAGCTCCGCCGGCACCACGCCGTCGCCGTTCAGGTGGCCGGGGGCAAACAGCTGTGCCGGGTCGGCCAGGTCGGCCACGGTCAGCGCGCCGGCGTCGGGCTTGCCCAGGCGCATCAGCACCTGCTGGGCGGCGGCGCGCAAGCGGGCGCTGGCCTCGCCCTCGGGGCACAGCGCATCCAGCGGCAGGCTGTCGCCGGGCTGGAACAGCAGGCCGGGGTCGCGCAGCACGCTGCAGACCCAACGCACCGCCTCGCGCAGCTCCGGCACGCGGATGCGGCCGTCGCCGTCGGCATCGATCAGCGCCAGGGTGCGCGGGTCGAACTCCAGACCAGCGGCCGGGCAGGCCAGCACCGCCCAAAGCTTTTGGTCCAGCTCGGCCAGGTGGCGCAGGTCGTCGGCGCTGTCGATGCGGACCTGGTCAAACCCGCCCGAACGGAAAAACCGCCAACGGTGCGCGCCGGGGGCGCGGGAGTCTGTGCTCATGGGGGTGCTCCTGGCTCGGGGCGGGGGCGGCCCGCCCGGGGATGAATCGACGCCGGCTCAGGCCGACATGCAGACCAGTTCGAAGTGCTCCACCACCGGCGGCTGCACGAAGAACGGCCCGACGATGGCGCGCCACTGGGTGAACAACTCGCTCTGGCGGAAGCCCACGGTGTGGTCCTCCAGCGTGGCCCAGTAGATCGTCAGCACATAGCGGCCGGGCGACTCCAGGCTGCGGTTGACCTTGTAGCCCCGAAAGCCGTTGGCCTGGGCGATGACGGTGTCGGCGCCGCGCTGGATGGCGGCTTCAAAAGCGGTGGCCTGGGCGGGGTCGATGCGGAGGTCGGCGTGTTCGAGGATCATGGTGGGGGCAAGGTGCAGGGGCGCAAAATGGAAGCCATGATAGCCCGATGGGGCGCCCACCCGCGCCGGGGTGAACCCGGTACCGCCGCTCAGGTGTGCAACCGCGAGTTTCTGGGCAGGTGCAGCCGTAAAAATTCCATCTGGTCGGCCAGGATGCGGCGGTTGCGCAGGATGAAGTCTTCCCACAGGCTGGGCACGTAGGGCGCGTACAGCAGCGCCATGCGCGCCTGCTCGGGCGTGCGGTTGCCCTTGCGGTGGTTGCAGGCGCGGCAGGCGGTGACCACGTTCATCCAGTGGTCGCGCCCCTTTTGCGCCAGCGGCACGATGTGTTCGCGCGTCAGCAGTTCCTCGGCGAATTCGTCGCCGCAGTA
>NZ_JAAQQT010000681.1:0-7954 GCF_011742065.1 Aquabacterium sp. A08 | reverse complement strand
GTGACCGCGTTGTGCCCGCCGTGAAAGACCGCCACGCGCTGCCCCATCTCCCAGCGCACCTCGTCGGCCGCGTAAGACAGCACCGCCTGTTCCAGACTGATCCAGGACTGCGGCACGCCCTGGGCCGACAACTTCAACACCTTCACCGACCGACCTCCGCGCGCAACGCCCCGGGGGGCACCCAACCACAGAATTCGCTCATCCCGCCCCGTGGCGACACGGTGGACGGGTGGATGCATCAACTTGTGTCAATATAGCGCGCTTTGCTGTCGGCTTCACGACAGAACCACCCGTTTCCCCACGCGACCCATGAAAATCCTCCGCGGCCTGGACAACCTGTTGCGCTGGCAACGCAACGGCGGCGCCGGCTGTGCCCTGACCATCGGCAACTTCGACGGCGTGCACCGTGGCCACCAGGCCATGCTGGCGCTGCTGAACAACGAGGCGCGCCACCGCGGCGTGCCCAGCTGCGTGCTGACCTTCGAGCCGCACCCGCGCGACTACTTCGCCGGCAAGTTCCAGCAGCCCGACCTGGCCCCGGCCCGCATCGCCACCCTGCGCGACAAGCTGCACGAGCTGCGCGCCTGCGGCGTGGACCAGTGCGTGGTGCTGCCTTTCAACGAAGCCCTGGCCCGCCTGCCGGCCCAGGCCTTCATCGACGAGGTGCTGGTGCGCGCCCTGGGCGTGCGCTACGTGCTGGTGGGCGACGACTTCTGCTTTGGCGCCGGGCGCCAGGGCGACTACGCCATGCTCGACGCCGCCGGCACCGCCCTGGGCTTTGACGTGGCCCGGATGATGAGCTACGAGGTGCACGGCCTGCGCGTGTCGAGTTCGGCCGTGCGCGAGGCCTTGGCCGAAGGCCGCATGGACGACGTGGCCGCCCTGCTGGGCCGCCCCTACAGCATCAGCGGCCACGTGGTGCACGGGCGCAAGCTGGGCCGCGAACTGGGCGCCAGCCGCGACGGTGCGGGCGACGGCTTTCGCACCCTGAACCTGCGCTTTGCGCACTGGAAACCGGCGGCCAGCGGCATCTTCGCGGTGCAGGTGCATGGGCTGGACCCTGCCCCCGACGCGCCGCCGCTGACCGGTGTGGCCAACCTGGGCGTGCGCCCCTCGCTCGACCCCGGCGACGTCAACGGCGGGCGCGTGCTGCTGGAAACCCATTGCCTGGACTGGCCCGAGCGCGTGCGGTGCGCCCTGGCCCAGGCCCCGACGCCGGGGGAGGCCTACGGTAAAATCGTGCGGGTGGAGCTGCTGCACAAACTGCACGACGAGTTGAAGTACGACAGTCTGGACGCCCTGACCCAGGGCATTGCCAAAGACTGCGATGACGCGCGCGCCTGGTTTGCGGCCCGCACCGCAGGCGGTGAACACCCCCTGCACGGCAGCCACGCCGCCCTGCGCCGCCAGACCACGCGCGACCGAATTTGACGCCCGCCCCGCAAGCGGCCCACGCCGGCTTGCGCCCGCCGCCCACCCCTGGACCGGCTCGGGGTGGGGGCCCACCGAATCCCCTTCCTGCACCCGCGGGCCGAGCCTGTCGAGAACCCCCTTCCGGAACACGCCATGTCCGACGCCAAACCTGCCGACCACAGCGCCACGCTGAACCTGCCCGACACCCCCTTCCCCATGCGCGGCAACCTGCCGCAGCGCGAGCCGGGCTGGGTGCAGCAGTGGGAAGAACAAGGCATTTACCAGCGCCTGCGCGAGGCCCGCAAAGGGGCTCCGAAGTTCATCCTGCACGACGGCCCGCCCTACGCCAACGGCCAGATCCACATCGGCCACGCCGTCAACAAGGTGCTCAAGGACATGATCGTCAAGGCGCGCCAGCTGGCGGGGTTTGACGCGCAGTACATCCCCGGCTGGGACTGCCACGGCCTGCCGATCGAAAACGCCATTGAAAAGCTGCACGGCCGCAACCTGAGCCGCGACCAGATGCAGGCCAAGGCGCGCGCCTTTGCCACCGAACAGATCGCGCAGCAGATGGCCGACTTCAAGCGCCTGGGCGTGCTGGGCCAGTGGGACAACCCGTACAAGACGATGGACTTCGCCACCGAAGCCCACGAAATCCGCGCCTTCAAGCGCGTGATGGAGCGCGGCTTCGTCTACCGGGGCCTCAAGCCCGTGTACTGGTGCTTCGACTGCGGCTCCTCGCTGGCCGAATTTGAGATCGAATACCAGGACAAAAAGAGCCAGACGCTGGACGTGGGTTTCCTGTGCGCCGAACCGGCCCAGCTGCTGCACGCCTTCTTTGGCCACAGCGGCCTGCCGCACACCGACACCACCGGCCTGCAAGCGCAGCCCATGTTCGCGGTGATCTGGACCACCACCGCCTGGACCATCCCCGCCAACCAGGCGCTCAACGCCCACCCCGAGCTGAGCTACGCCCTGGTGCAGACCGAGCGCGGCCTGCTGGTGCTGGCCGAGTCGCTGGTGGAGAAGTGCCTGGAACGCTACGGCCTGAGCGGCACCGTGCTGGCCACCACCGCCGGCCAGCGCCTGGGTGGTCTGAAATTCCGCCACCCGCTGGCCCACGTGGACGCCGGCTACGACCGCCTCAGCCCCATCTACCTGGCCGACTACGTCAGCGCCGACGACGGCACCGGCATCGTCCACTCCGCGCCGGCCTACGGCGTGGACGACTTCAACAGCTGCGTGGCCAACGGCCTGGCCTACGACGACATCCTCAACCCGGTGCAAGGCAACGGCCAGTACGACGAGGCCCTGCCCCTGTTCGGCGGCCAGAACATCTGGAAGGCCTGCCCGGTCATCATCGACACGCTGCGCGAGCACGGCCGCCTGTTCGCCACCGCCACCATCACCCACAGCTACCCGCACTGCTGGCGCCACAAGACGCCGGTGATCTACCGTGCGGCTGCCCAATGGTTCGTGCGCATGGACGAGGGCGACGGCATTTTCACCAAGGACAAGGCCGCCAAGACGCTGCGCCAACTGGCGCTGGACGCCATCGAGCACACTCGCTTCTACCCCGAAAACGGCCGCACCCGCCTGCGCGACATGATCGCCAACCGGCCCGACTGGTGCATCAGCCGCCAGCGCAGCTGGGGGGTGCCCCTGCCCTTCCTGCTGCACGTGGACAGCGGCGAGCCGCACCCGCGCACGCCCGAGATCGTGGACCTGGCCGCCGCGGTGGTGGAGCAAGGCGGCATCGAGGCCTGGAGCCAACTGAACGTGGCCGACATCCTGGCGCGCATCGGCGACGCCGCCGACCCGGCCAGCTACAGCAAGAGCACCGACATCCTGGAGGTGTGGTTCGACTCCGGCACCACCCACACCACGGTGCTCAAAGGCAGCCACGCCGGCAGCGGCCACGACAGCGGCCCCGAGGCCGACCTGTACCTGGAAGGCCACGACCAGCACCGCGGCTGGTTCCACAGCTCGCTGCTCACCGCCTGCGCCATGTACGACCGCGCGCCCTACCAGGGCCTGCTGACCCATGGTTTCACCGTGGACGGTCAGGGCCGCAAGATGAGCAAATCGGTCGGCAACGTGGTGGCGCCGCAGACCATCAGCTCCAAAATGGGCGCCGAAATCATCCGCCTGTGGGTGGCCGCGACCGACTACTCCGGCGACCTCGGCATCGACGACAAGATCCTGGCCCGCGTGGTGGACGCCTACCGCCGCATCCGCAACACGCTGCGCTTCTTGCTGGCCAACATCAGCGACTTCGACCCCGCCACCGACGCGGTGCCGGCCGAGCAGATGCTGGAGGTGGACCGCTACGCCCTGAGCCGCGCCGCCCAGTTCCAGGCCGAGGTGCTGGCCCACTACCACGCCTACGAGTTCCACCCGGTGGTGGCCAAGCTGCAGGTGTATTGCTCGGAAGACCTGGGCGCCTTCTACCTGGACGTGCTGAAGGACCGCCTGTACACCACCGCGCCCAAGAGCCTGGCGCGCCGCAGCGCCCAGACCGCGCTGCACCAGATCACCCACGCCATGCTGCGCTGGATGGCACCCTTCCTGAGCTTCACCGCCGAAGAGGCCTGGGCGCTGGTGGGCACCCCGGTCAACGGCTCGCCCAGCATCTTCACCGAAACCTATCTCCCGCTGGAAACGCCGAATGAGGCCTTGCTGGCCAAGTGGGCCCGGGTGCTGGAACTGCGCGCGCTGGTCAACAAGGCCATCGAGGACGTGCGCACTGCCGGCCAGCTGGGCTCGTCGCTGCAGGCGCACGTCACCCTGACCGTGGGCGCCGAAGACCTGGCCCTGCTGCACAGCCTGGGCGACGACCTGAAGTTCGTGCTGATCGTCTCGCAGGTGACCGTGCAACAGGGCAACGAGGTGGCGGTGCAGGTGGCCCCGGCCACCGCGGCCAAATGCGGCCGTTGCTGGCACTACCGCGACGACGTGGGCCACGACCCGGCCCACCCGGAGCTGTGCGGCCGCTGCACCAGCAACCTGCACGGCACGGGCGAAACCCGCACCGTGGCCTGAGGACGGCAGCGCATGGCCAAACCTTCGTCCCGCGGCATGCTGGTCTGGCTGGGGCTGGCCTTCGCCATCTTCCTGCTGGACCAGTTCACCAAGGTGCTGATCCTGGGCAACTACCGGCTGGGCGAGGGCACGGTCGTCACCTCGTTCTTCAACATCGTGCGGGTGCACAACAGCGGCGCGGCGTTTTCCTTCCTGGCCAACGCCGGCGGCTGGCAGCGCTGGTTCTTCACGGTGGTGGGGCTGGGCACGGCGGTGTTCATCGTCTGGATGCTGCGCTCGCACCACGGGCAAAAGCTGTTCGCGTTTTCGCTGGCCTGCCTGCTGGGCGGTGCCCTGGGCAACGTGCTGGACCGGCTGCTGCACGGCTACGTGGTGGACATGCTGGACTTCCACTGGCGCTTTCTGGCTCCGCTGTTCCCTGGCGGGCACTTCCCGGCCTTCAACGTGGCCGACATGGGCATCACGGCCGGGGCGATCGGGCTGGTCCTGGACGAAATCCTTCGGGTGCGGCGGGCGCGCTGAGCCCGGCGGGTCAGGCCCACGACAGGCGCGCGGTTAAGATGTGCTGAACATGCGCCACCGCCCCTTGCCCGCCGCCCCGCTGCGCCAGTGCTGTCTGGCGCTGCTGGGCGTGGCGGCCCTGGTGGCCTGGGTGCCGCCGGCCTCGGCCCAGGCCGTCACCTGCCACCTGGCCTACGCCGGCGCCAGCCGCAGCTTCACCATCGCGCCGGCCGCGCACGGCGAGCCCCCCGCGCCGCAGATCGAAGGCGCATCCTTCGCGTTCGAGGTGGTCAACCGGCTGCCGCCGGAGCCCGGGGCCGGGGTGGAAATCAACACCTACGGCGTGTTCGCCGGCACGCCTTTCCTGCTGCACCAGGCCCGCTACGCGGTGCCCGGCGGCCACACCGGGCCGCACGGCTTCACCGGCCTGCAGGTGGTGCGCGAACCGGTGCGCCTGAACGAACTCGCCTACTGGTGCGAACGGGCCGGCCGCTGAGCCGGCCCGGCCCGCCTCAGGGCAGCAGCACCGTGGAGCCGGTGGTCTTGCGCGCCTCCAGGTCGCGGTGGGCCTGCTGCACCTGGTCCAGCGGGTAACGCTGGTCCACATGGATTTGGACCTGGCCGCTGGCGACGACGCCGAACAGGTCGTCGGCCATGGCCTGGGTGCGCTCGCGGCTGGTGATGTGGCTGAACAGCGTCTGGCGGGTGACGTAGACCGAGCCCTTGGCCGCGAGCATGGCCGGGGCGAACGGCGGCACCGGGCCGGAGGCGTTGCCAAAGGTCACCAGCAGGCCGAAGGGGGCCAGGCAGTCCAGCGAGCCCTCCCAGGTGTCTTTGCCGATGGAGTCGTACACCACCTTCACACCGCGCCCGCCGGTGATGGCCTTGACGCGGGCGACAAAGTCCTCGGTGGTGTAGTTGATGGCGTGGGCGGCGCCGTTGGCCAGGGCCAGCGCGCACTTGGCGTCGGAGCCGGCGGTGCCGATGAGCTGCAGCCCCAGCGCCCGCGCCCACTGGCAGGCAATCAGGCCCACGCCCCCGGCGGCGGCATGGAACAGCACGAAGTCGCCCGGCGCCAGGCCCTCGACCGGTTTGCACTTTTTCAGCAGGTACTGGGCGGTCAGGCCCTTGAGCATCATGGCCGCGCCGGCCTCGAAGGAAATGGCGTCGGGCAGGCGGCAGACGTTCATGGCCGGCATCACCCGCACGTCGCAGTAGCTGCCCGGCGGGTTGGCGGCGTAGGCGGCGCGGTCGCCGACGCGCAGATGGGTGACGCCCTCGCCCACCGCCTCGACCACGCCGGCGCCTTCCATGCCCAGCTGCAGGGGCAGCGGCAGGCTGTACAGCCCGCTGCGCTGGTACACGTCGATGAAGTTCAGGCCGATGGCGTGGTGGCGGATGCGCACCTCGCCCGGGCCGGGGTCGCCCACGCTGACCGGGACGAGCTGCATCTGTTCGGGACCGCCGACCTGCTCGATGCGGACGGCGCGGCTGGGGATGGGGGGCATGGGGTCTCCTGTCGTTTGAGGCGTGCATGGTGCCACGAATGCGACCGCCGCGCTGTCGCGCGCCCCACGCGGCCCCGCCGGGCTTGTTACATTCGGGCGGATGTCTGCCCCACACCCCGCCCCGCTGAGCCTGTCGACCGCCCTGCTGCTGCTGATTCCCCCGCTGATGTGGGCCGGCAACGCGGTGGTCGGGCGCATCGCCGCGCCCTGGATTCCCCCGGTCACCTTCAACCTGCTGCGCTGGATCATCGCCTTCCTGATCCTGCTGCCGCTGGCCGGCTGGGTGCTGCGCCGCGGCAGCCCGCTGTGGCGCGACTGGCGCCGCTTCGCCTGGCTGGGGCTGTTCGCGGTGGCCGGCTACAACATGCTGCAGTACCTGGCGCTGAAAACCTCCACCCCGATCAACGTGACGCTGGTGGCCGCCAGCATGCCGGTGTGGATGCTGGTGGTGGGGCGGCTGTTTTTCCGCGCGCCGGTGCGGCGCCAGGCGGTGCTCGGCTCGGTGCTGTCGCTGACCGGCGTGGTGGTGGTGCTGACCCAGGGCGACTGGCGCCAGCTCGGCCACCTGCAACTGGTGCCCGGCGACGCCTGGATGCTGCTGGCGGCCTTCGTCTGGGCCTGCTACAGCTGGCTGCTGACGCGGCAGAACGAGGCCCCGGAAATCCGCCGCGACTGGGCCGCCTTCCTGCTGGCCCAGACCACCCTGGGCCTGGGCTGGGCCGGGCTGCTGACCGCCGGCGAATGGCTGTGGCTGACCCAGCTGGCCGCCCCGACCGGCGCGCCCCTGATCCAATGGAGCTGGGCGCTGGCGGCGATTTTGCTGTTCGTGGCGCTGGGGCCGTCGCTGCTGGCCTACCGCTGCTGGGGCACCGGGGTGCAGCGGGCCGGACCCACCATCGCCGCTTTTTTCAGCAACCTCACCCCGCTGTTTGCCGCGCTCATGTCGGCGGCCTTCCTGGGTGAGCCACCCCGGCTGTTCCACGCGGTGGCCTTCGGCCTGATCGCGCTGGGCATCGTGGTGTCGTCGGCGCGGCGGCCTTGACGCCATCATCCGGTACTATGATGTTGATGTGACGTAAGCAATTGTGAAACACCAGGCCCGCCCAGACACAGAGGCAACCCAGAGGCCGTCGCACCCCACGTTTTCAAGGGAGGAAACCCGTGTCTCTGCACCCCTGACCCCGTTCCACGCACCGCTGCTGATGGACCGCGGCCCGACGCCGGCCGTTGCCGCACGGCCCTGCCCCTGGCGCGCCCCCGGCCCCTGCCGGGCGGCCCACGCCCCCCGCTTTGCCCTGAATTTACGAGGTCGCCCATGACCCCCGTCTGCCCTGACTGCGGCACCGAAAACCGCCCGGGTGCCAAACGCTGCAAAAGCTGCGGCACCGAACTGACCCGCGCCTGCCCCGCCTGTGGCGTGGCCAACAAGCCCGAAGCCCGCTTCTGCGCCGGGTGCGGGCATGGCCTGCAAACGCCGCCGGCAGCGCCCA
>NZ_JAAQQT010000680.1:12829-13861 GCF_011742065.1 Aquabacterium sp. A08 | reverse complement strand
CGCGGCAGTTCGGTGATCTGCTGGGCCTGCAGCGGGGCGGCCAGCGGGTGGGTGGCGTCCACCCGTTTCAGGAAGGCGCGCGTGCTCTTGGCGTTTTCCGTCACCCAGTGGGTGAGCCGCGCCGCGGTGGCCACGGTGGCTTCGGGCAGCACGGTGCCCAGGCCGGGCGCGGTGTCGCAGCCAAAGTCCAATGGCGTGGGCACCAGGAACAGGGTGCCGGGGGTGGTCTGGCTCATGGCAGCACCAGGCCGGCGGCGCGCAGCAGGCGCGCGGTGCGGATCAACGGCAAACCCACCAGCGCGGTCGGGTCGTCGTTGTCGATGCGCTCCAGCAGCGCGATGCCCAGGCCTTCGCTCTTGGCGCTGCCGGCGCAGTCGTAGGGCTGCTCGGCGCGCAGGTAGCGTTCGATTTCGGCGTCGCCCAGGTCGCGAAACACCACCCGCACCACCGCCAGTTCGCTCTGGGCAAACCCGGTGGCGGCGCAGACCACGGCCAGCGCCGTCTGGAACAGCACGGTCTGGCCGCTCATCTGGCGCAGCTGGGCCACCGCGCGTTCGTGGCTGCCGGGCTTGCCCAGCGGGGTGCCGTGCAGGTCGGCCACCTGGTCGCTGCCGATGACGATGGCGTCCGGGTGCTGCGCGGCCACGGCCTGGGCCTTGGCCAGGGCCAGGCGCTGGGCCAGCGCGGCGGGGGTTTCGCCGGAGCGGGGGGTTTCGTCCACGTCGGGCGGGGCCACGTCGAAAGGCAGGCCCAGGCGGGCCAGCAATTCGCGGCGGTAGCGCGAGGTGGAGCCGAGCACCAGCCGGCGCGCCGGTGCGGATGGGGCGGGGGGGAGGGCGGACATGGCCGGTATTGTGCGGGCTTTTGAAGGGCCGCCGGTTTTCGGGTAGTGTTGGCAGTCATGACGCCGCCCAGCCCCGATTGGCACCCCCTGTGCAACGCCCGCGACCTGACCGACGGCGGCGAGGCCTGCCCCTTCGACGTGCGCTACCAGGGCCGGACCTGCCGCGCCTTCGCGGTGCGGCACCGCGG
>NZ_JAAQQT010000680.1:0-12776 GCF_011742065.1 Aquabacterium sp. A08 | reverse complement strand
CGCGGACCGCTGGTGGCCATCGACGTGCAGGAGCACGACGGGGTCGTCTTTTGGCGGTCACAATACGACCTGCAACCCGTCGAATTCTGAATGGACACCATGCAAGACATGACCGCGCCCGAGCGGAACGGCGCCCCCACCCCTGCGGGCTGGGAACGTGCCACCCTGGAAAAACTCGCCTTTGCCGCCCTGAACGAACAGCGCGCCGCGCGCCGCTGGAAAGTCGCCCTGCGGCTGCTGTGGCTGGCCCTGCTGGCCGCGGTGGTGTGGCTGGTGTACCGCGACGTGGCGCCGGCCACGGCGGCCAGCACCCCGCACACCGCCCTGATCGAGGTGCGCGGTGAAATTTCGTCCGAGAGCGAGGCTAGCGCCCAGTCCTTGGTGGCCTCGCTGCGCTCCGCCTTCGAGGACCCCGGCGCCCAGGCGGTGGTGTTGCTCATCAACTCGCCCGGGGGCAGCCCGGTCCAGGCCGGCATCGTCAACGACGAAATCCTGCGCCTCAAGGCCCTGCACAACAAGCCGGTGTATGCCGTGGTCGAGGAAACCTGCGCCTCGGCCGCCTACTACATCGCCGTGGCCGCCGACAACATCTACGTCGACAAGGCCAGCCTGGTCGGCAGCATCGGCGTGTTGATGGACGGCTTCGGCTTCACCGAGCTGATGCAAAAGGTGGGCGTGGAGCGCCGCCTGCTCACCGCCGGCGAGAACAAGGGCTTTCTCGACCCGTTCAGCGCCATGAGCGAGGCCCAGCGCGCCCACGCCCAGGGCATGCTCGACGACATCCACCAACAGTTCATCGCGACGGTGCAAAAAGGCCGCGGCGAGCGCCTGCAGCCCACGCCCGAGACCTTCAGCGGCCTGGTCTGGAGCGGCCAGCGCGCGGTGGCGCTGGGCCTGGCCGACGACCTGGGCAGCCTGGACCAGGTGGCCCGCGATGTGGTCAAGGCCGAAGACATCGTGGACTACACCCAGCGCGAAAACGTGGCGCAGCGCCTGGCCCGCCGCTTCGGCGCCGGCGTGGGCGAAAGCGCGATGCGGGTGCTGCGCAGCGGCGCCCTGGACCTGCGCTGAGGCGCCATGCAGCCGACCGTGGCCGTCGTGGGCGGCGGCATAGCCGGGTTGGGGGCGGCCCTGGCCGTGGCCCGCGCCCGGCCCGACGCCGAGGTGCTGCTGCTGGAGCAGGCCCCGGCCTTTGCCGAGGTCGGCGCCGGCATCCAGTTGGGCCCCAACGCCACCCGGGTGCTGCGCGATTGGGGACTGGAGACCGGGCTGCGCGAATCCGCCGCCTTTCCGCAGGCCCTGAGCGTGCGCGAGGTGGCCGGCGGCGCCGAACTGGGCCGCCTGCGCCTGGGCGAGCGCGCGGCTCAGACCTACGGCGCCCCCTACGCCACGGTGCACCGCGCCGACCTGCACGAACTGCTGCAGGACGCGGTGGCGGCCACCGGCCGGGTGCAGCTGCGGCTGAACCAGCGCCTGGAGCGGGTCGAAGAAGGCCCCGATGGGGTGGACCTGCACACCGCCGACGGCGGCCACTGGCGGGTGCCGGTGCTGTTGGGCTGCGACGGCGTCTGGAGCCGGGTGCGGGCCCGGGTCTGGGGCGATGCGCCGGCCCGGTTCACCGGCCACCTGGCCTACCGCGGCATGGTGCCCATGGCCGAGTTGCCGCCGGGCTGCAGCCCCGACACCGTCACCGCCTGGCTGGGCCCGCGGCTGCACGCGGTGCACTACCCGGTGCGCGGCGGCGCCTGGATGAATGTGGTCGTGGTGGTGCACGGCGAGCCCCCGGCCGACCCCGCCCACTGGGACCACTGCGCCCACGCCGCCGACCTGAAGCGGGCGCTGGGCCCGGTGGCCCCGGCGCTGGAGGCGGTGCTGGACCGCGTGCTGCACTGGCGCCTGTGGCCGTTGCACGGCCGCGCGCCCATGGCCGGGCCGCAGGAGCACGTGCGCGGCCGCATCGCCCTGCTGGGTGACGCCGCCCACCCGATGCGGCCCTACCTGGCCCAGGGCGCGGCCATGGCGCTGGAAGACGCCTGGACCCTGGGCCGCCTGCTGGCCCAGGCGCCCGCCGGCCCGCCGGACTGGGCGCCCCTGCTGCGTCGCTGGGCCGACACCCGCTGGGTGCGCAACGCCTGGGTGCAGGCCCGTTCGCGGCGCAACGGCAGCATCTTCCACGCGCAGGGCCCGCTGCGCTGGGGCCGCAACCTGGCGCTGTGGGCCTTGGGCGAAAGCCTGCTCGATGTGCCCACCCTGTACAGCGGCCCGCCCAACCCCCCCGCTGACGCCGCCGGCCACATCGGTTAAGGTGGTGGGTGTGCGGGTGCCTCGCCGCGCCCGACCCGCCACGGAGACCCCATGAACCCCCACATCAGCCCGGCCCCCGAGGCCCCGGCCGCCAGCGCGGGCGCCGCCCCGCTCAAGCTGCGCCGCGTCGCCATCGACACCTACCGCGAAAACGTCGCCTACCTGCACCGCGACTGCGAGGTCTACCGCGCCGAGGGCTTCCAGGCCCTGTCCAAGGTCGAGGTCACGGCCAACGGCCACCGCATCCTGGCCACGCTCAACGTCACCTCCGACCCGCGCATCGTGCAGTGCCACGAACTGGGCCTGTCGGAAGACGCCTTCGCCCAGATGGGCGTGCCCCCGGGCCACCCGGCCAGCATCGCCCAGGCCGAGCCGCCGGCGTCCATCGCCGCGCTGCACCGCAAGATCGACGGCGAACGCCTGGGGCGCGACGACTTCCACGCCATCGTGCGCGACATCGCCCAGCACCGTTACAGCAAGATCGAGCTGTCGGCCTTTGTCGTGGCCACCAACCGCGGCGAGCTGGACCGCGAGGAGGTCTATTTCCTGACCGAGGCCATGATCGCCAGCGGCCGCCGGGTGGACTGGCACGAGCGGCTGGTGGTGGACAAGCACTGCATCGGCGGCATCCCGGGCAACCGCACCTCCATGCTCGTGGTGCCCATCGTCGCCGCGCACGGGCTGGTGTGCCCCAAAACCTCGTCGCGTGCCATCACCTCGCCGGCCGGCACCGCCGACACCATGGAGGTGCTGGCCAACGTGGAGCTGCCGTTCGACCGCTTGGGCGACATCGTGCGTGAGCACCGCGGCTGCCTGGCCTGGGGCGGCACCGCTCACCTGTCGCCGGCGGACGACATCCTGATCTCGGTCGAGCGCCCGCTGTCGCTGGACTCGCCGGGGCAGATGGTGGCGTCCATCCTGAGCAAGAAAATCGCCGCCGGCTCCAACCACCTGGTGCTCGACATCCCGATCGGTCCGACCGCCAAGGTGCGTTCCATGCCCGACGCGCAGCGCCTGCGCCGCCTGTTCGAGTACGTGGCGCACCGCCTGGGCCTGTCGCTGGACGTGGTCATCACCGACGGGCGCCAGCCCATTGGTCACGGCATCGGGCCGGTGCTGGAGGCGCGCGACGTGATGCGCGTGCTGGAAAACCACCCGCTGGCGCCGCAGGACCTGCGCCAGAAATCGCTGCGTCTGGCCGGCCGTTTGCTGGAGTGCGACCCCGACATCCGCGGCGGCGACGGTTACGCCATCGCCCGCGACATCCTGGACAGCGGCCGGGCGCTGGAGAAAATGCGCGCCCTCATCGGCGCCCAGGGCGCGCGCCCGTTCGACGTCGAGCACCCGGCCCTGGGGGCCCTGAGCTTCGAGGTGACCGCCCCGCGCGCCGGCGTGGTCACCGCCATCGACAACCTGCAGATCGCGCGGATCGCGCAAATGGCCGGCGCCCCCAAGGTGCAGGGCGCCGGGGTGGACCTGGCGCGCAAGCTGGGCGAGCCGGTGGCCGAGGGCCAGGGGCTGTACCGGGTGTACGCAGCCTACCAGTCCGACCTGGAATTTGCGCGCCAGGCCTGCCTGCGCAACAGCGGCTACAGCCTGGGCGAGCCCGGCGAGGTGCCGCACGTTTTTGTGGAGTTCTGAGCGTGAGCTGCGTGCTGTGTTTTGACGACGAGACCGCCCCGGCGCAGGCCCTGGCCCAGGCCCTGGGCGTGGAGGCCCGCGCGGTGGCGCGCCACCGCTTTCCCGACGGCGAACTCAAGCTGCGCCTGCCCGTGCCACTGCCCGAGCGGGTGGTGGTGTTCCGCGGCCTGCACCAGCCCAACGAAAAGCTGGTGGAGCTGCTGCTGCTGGCGCACACCGCGCGCGGTCACGGCGCCCGCCACCTGGCGCTGGTCACCCCCTACCTGGGCTACATGCGCCAGGACATCGAATTCCAGCCTGGCGAGGCGGTCAGCCAGCGCATCGTCGGGGCGTTCCTGGCCGGTCTGTTCGACACCGTGGTCACGGTGGACCCGCACCTGCACCGCGTGGCCACGCTGGGCGAGGCGGTGCCGGTGGCGCGGCCGGTGGTGGTCAGCGGCGCGCCGGCGCTGGCCGACTGGATCGCCCGGCAACGGCCCGGCGCCCTGCTGCTGGGCCCCGACGAAGAGGCCGCGCAGTGGGTGGCCCAGGCCGCCGCGCGCCACGGCCACGACAGCGCCGTCTGCCGCAAGGTGCGCCACGGCGACCGCCAGGTCGAGATCGCGCTGCCCGACCTGCCCCTGCGCGGGCGCGCGGTGGTGATCCTGGACGACGTGGCCAGCACCGGTCACACCGTGGCCCAGGCCACCCGCGCGTTGCGGGCCGCCGGTGTGGCCTCGGTGGACGTGGCCGTGACCCACGCGCTGTTCGCCGGCGACGCGCTGCAGGTGATGCACGACGCCGGCGTGGGCGCGGTCTGGAGCACCGACTGCATCCCGCATCCGTCCAACGTGGTGGCGATGGCGCCGCTGCTGGCCCAGGCCTTGCAGGCCGCCGACGCCTGAGTGCTTCAGCGCGGCGCCTCCGGCCGCGGCCCGTCGGGCCCGCCCGGGTGGCCAGCCGGCAGCCAGCCGAACACGCCCGCCCCCAGGGCCAGCAGCAGCCCGGTGCTGCCCATGGCGGCGGCGTAAGGGTCCAGCCCCCAGGCCGGCGCCACCGACGCCACCCAGCCGGTGAGCCACTGCACCAGCGCCACCCCCAGGAACATGGCCATGGTGAACACCGACAGCGCCCGACCCGCCACCTCGGGCGGGTAGCTGGAGCGCACGTTGGCGTACTGCAACACCCCCACGCCCGACAGCGCGCCCACCAGCACCATGGCGGCCACGTCGGTCCAGGCGTGCTGCCAGCCGGCCATGGCCAGGAACACCGTGGCGGTGGTCAGGGCAAAACCCACGATCCAGCGCCGCCGCGTGGCCGGCCCGGGGTCCAGCCGGCCAAACAGCGCCGGCATGAACAGCGACAGCAGCGACATGGCCAGCGCCACGTGCCCGACCTGCAGCAGGTCAAAACCGTGCCGCGCTGTCAGCAGCGGACCCAGCCAGAGGCCGCGCAGCGTCAGAAAGGCGGCGTAGCTGACCAGCGCCAGCGCCACGATGCCCAGCGTGTGCGGCTGCAAGAACAGCGCCCCAAAGCCGCGCAGCGTGCCGGCCAGCGTGTCGGGCCGGGGGTGGGCGCCCGGCGTGGCCCCGGGCAACCAGCGGTGGATGGCCAGCCACGCCAGCAGCGCCAGCGCGCCCAGCAGGGCAAAGCCGGCCCGCCACGAAGTGACGCCCACCCACCAGGCCATGGGGGTGCCGGTCAGCAACAAGCCCAGCCCACCCAAACCCAGCGCCAGGCCCGAGACGAAGGCGAAGCGCTTGGGCGGAAAGTGCCGCGCGATGTACAGCGTGCAGGTGACGAAGGCCGGCGAGCAGCCGATGCCGATCAGCACCTGCCCCGCCACCAGGGTGGCGAAGTTGGGCGCCAGGGCCGACACCCCCGCGCCAACGATGGCCAGCGGGAACACCGCCAGCAGCGTGCGGCGCAGGCCGTAGTAGTCCAGCGCCACGCCCATGCCGAACTGGCTCAGTCCAAAGGCGAAGGCAAAGGTGCCGGCAAACAGCCCCAGCGCTTGGGCCGACAGCGCGAACTCGGCCTGCAGGCCGCCGGCCAGGATGGCGGTGACGGTGCGGAAGGCCTGGCTCAGCGCGAAGCCAGCGATCAGCGCCAGCAGTGGCCACCAGACCGACCCTGGGGTGGGCGGCAGCGCTTCGGTGGGGCTCGGTGCGGCAGGCGATGCCGGGGCGGCGGGGGGCGGGGTCATGGTCGGGCAGGGGTGTGGCGCTGCAGCTTAGCCGCAGACGCGCCGCGGCGCTGTCGCCGGCGCGCGGCCGGCCTCACAGCGCGGTGCGCAGCGTCCACAGTTCCGGGAACAGCACCACGTCCAGCATCTTGCGCAGGTAGGCGGTGCCGCCGGTGCCCCCGGTGCCGCGCTTGAGGCCGATCACCCGCTCCACCGTCGTCAGGTGGCGAAAGCGCCACAGCCGGAAGGCGTCCTCCAGGTCGGTCAGCTTTTCGCCCAGCTGGTACAGGTCCCAGTGGGTGTCGGGCTGGCGGTACACGGCCAGCCAGGCCTGTTCCACCGCGGCGTCGGCGGGGTAGGGGCGGGTCCAGTCGCGCTGGGTGTGGCTGTCCGGCACCGGCAGGCCGCGCCGGGCCAGCAGGCGCAGCGCCTCGTCGTACAGCGAAGGGGCCTCGTGGGCAGCCTGCACCGCAGCCAGCCGGTCGGGCCGGTGGGCGTGGGGGTGCAGCATGGCCGGGTTCTTGTTGCCCAGCGCGAATTCGATGCAGCGGTACTGGTGGCTCTGGAAGCCGCTGGACCGCGCCAGGTAGGGCCGGATGGCGCTGTATTCGGGCGGCGTCATGGTGCCCAGCACGTCCCAGGCGTGCACCAGCTGTTCCATGACCTTGCTCACCCGGGCCAGCATCTTGAACGCCGGCGGCAGGCGGTCGGCGCGCAGGTGGTCGATGGCGGCGTGCAGCTCGTGCAGCATCAGCTTCATCCACAGCTCGCTGGTCTGGTGCTGGACGATGAAAAGCAGCTCGTTGTGGTCGGGCGACAGCGGCGTTTGCGCGTTCAGCAGGGCGTCGAGCTGCAGGTAGTCGCCATAGCTCATGTCGCGGCTGAAGTCGAGCTGGGCGCCTTCTTCGCGCACGATGGCTTCGGCGCGGCCGCCGGCGTGCAGCGGGCAGCCGCTGTGGGGGGTGTGGGTCTGGGTCATGTTCAGGTCACGGCGTGGGCGCGCTGGAATTCGGGGCGTTGCCACTCGTCGCTCTCCAGCACCTGGCGCAGCTGTTCGGCGGCGTGCCACACGTCGGCAAAGCCGAGGGTGAGCGGCGTGAAACCGAAGCGCAGGATGTCGGGCTGCTGCGCGTCGCCGGCGCGGAAGTCACCGACCACGCCGCGCGCGATCAGCGCCTGCACGATGGCGTAGGCACCATGGTCGCGCGCCAGGCAGACCTGCGAGCCGCGCTGGCGGTGCGCCCGGGGCGTGGCCAGCACCAGACCGTGGCCGGCGCAGCGCGCCTCCACCAACTCGATGAACAGGTCGGTCAGCGCCAGCGACTTGGCCCGCAGCGCGGCCATGCCACCGAAGGCCTCGGCCGCCAGCACCGTGTCCACACCGCAGTCCAGCGCGGCTAGGCTGACGATGGGCGGGGTGCCGCACAGAAAGCGCTGGATGCCCGGGGCAGGCCGGTATTCGGGCGTGAAGGCGAAGGGGGCGGCGTGGCCCCACCAGCCGGCCAGCGGCTGCCACAGGTCGTCGCCCAGGCGGTCGGCGTGGCGCGGGTTCAGCCAGGCGAACGCCGGCGCGCCGGGGCCGCCGTTGAGGTATTTGTAGCCGCAGCCCACGGCAAAGTCGGCGTCGGCGCCGTTGAGGTCCACCGGCACCGCGCCGGCGCTGTGGGCCAGGTCCCACACCATCAGCGCGCCGGCGCCGTGCACCGCGGCGGTGACGGCGCCCAGGTCGTGCATCGCGCCGGTGCGGTAGTTCACGTGGGTCAGCAGCACCAGGCCGGTGTCGGGGCCCAGGCTGGCCGTCAGGTCGGCGGCGTCCACCAGGCGCAGCGTCCAGCCGCGGTCGCGGCACAGCGCCTCGGCAATGTAGAGGTCGGTCGGGAAGTTGCTGCGCTCGCTCAGCAGGGTGCGGCGCTGCGGGTCACGCCCTTCCTGCAGGCGCATGGCCAGGCTCAGGACCTTGAACAGGTTGACCGAGGTGCTGTCGGTGGCCGCGGTCTGGCCCGGGCGCGCGCCGATGAGACGGCCGATCTTGTCGCCCACGGTGCGCGGCCAGTCGAACCAGCCGGCCGTGTTCCAGCTGCGGATCAGGTCCTGGCCCCACTGCCGGGTGACGACCTCGGCCACCCGCGCCGGCGTGGCGCGCGGGCACACGCCGAGCGAATTGCCGTCGAGGTAGATCACCCCTGCGGGCAGGGTGAATTGGTCGCGCAGTGGGCGCAGCGGGTCTTGGGCGTCCCGGGCGAGGCAGTCTTTCAGGGTGGCGGTCATGGGCGTGGGCGGCGTCGGGCCGCTGGGGTGGGCAGGTTGGGGGTAAGGCGGCGGTGGGGTGTCAGGCCAGGGCGCGCAGCACCGCGCGCACCGGGCTGGCGTCGGCGGTCATCAGCTTCAGGGGCAGGGCGATCAGTTCGTAGTCGCCTTCGGGCACCTCGTCGAGCCAGAGGTTTTCCAGCACGCGCAGGCCGCGCCGGCGCAGCACCTGGTGCGCGTCCAGGGTCTTGCTGTCGGCCGGGTCCACGCTGGCGCTGTCGGTGCCGACCAGGCGCACGCCGTGGTCGGCCAGGCGCTCCAGCACGGCCGGGTCCAGGCCGGGCAGGGCGGGGTCCCAGCGGTCCACCGGCATGCGGGCGTAGGTGCGCACCAGCACCCGGGCCGGCCAGGGTGGGCCGTCGGGCAGGGCGTGCGCCAGGTGCGCCCAGCGCACCAGCGGGCCGGGGTCCAGCGCGTGCACCACGCGGCACGGGCCCAGGTAGGGGTCCAGGTCCACCATGCCCATGGCGGCGCCGGTCGGGTCGTAGTGCAGCGGGGCGTCGGCGTGGGCGCCGATGTGGGGCGTGGTCGTCAGGCTGCTGACGTTGACCGGGCAGCCCGGCCCGAGCGTGGCGACCCAGTCCTGGCGGTAGGCGGTGTCGCCCGGAAACACCGGCGTTGGCGGGTGAACCGGGGGTGAAATGTCCCAGAGCGTTGGCATGCCCGGGAAGGTAGCACCGGGCCGAAACGCGTGGTGTCGGTTATTAACAACACTCCGCTCTCAAAACCGGCCCGCAGTGGGCGATCGGCGGTGACGCATGGCGCGGCCCGCTGGGGCTCGGTGGCCTCAGCCGTCGCTGCCCAGCAGCCGTATGCCCACCCGCGCGATGTCGCCCTGGTGCATGTGGCGCACGCACAGCTCGGCCGACTCCAGGGTGGCGTGGTCGCCCACGACCGGTGGGCGGCCCAGCGCGCCGGTCAGCCATTCGGCCGCGGTCTGGGTGCCGCATTCGGTGGCCGGCCAGCCGTAGAAGGCGGCCAGGTCGGCCATGGGGGTGGCACCTGGCACCTCGAAGTCGCCGTACACCTCGCGCGCCTGCGCGCTGTCCTTGTCGTCGGGCAGCGCCACCCGGGCGCGCCGCGCGCTCCAGGGGATGGTCGAGCCCTGCAGCAGCAGCGACGCCAGCACCACCACCACCGCCACGTTGAAAAAGATCTTGGAGCCCGGCAGCCCCGCCATCACCGGGAACACCGCCAGCACAATGGGTACCGCGCCGCGCAGCCCCACCCAGGCGATGAAGGCGATCTCGCGCCCGCTGAAGCGCAGCGGTTTCAGGCACAGCCAGACCGACAGCGGCCGCGCCACCAGCATCAGGGCCGCGGCCACGCCCAGCGCCGGCCACAGCGTGTCCACCGCCTCGCTCGGCGTCATCAGCAGGCCCAGCAACAGGAACATGCCGGCCTGGGCCAGCCAGGCGTAACCGTCCATGGCCGACATGGCCGGGTTCACGCTCTGGGGCGCGCGGTTGCCCACCACCACCCCGAACACGTACACCGCCAGAAAGCCCGAGCCGCCCAGCCAGGTGGTCAGGCCAAACACCGTCAGCCCGGCCGACACCAACAGCAGCGCCCGCACCCCGCCGCTGGGCCGCGCCAGCAAAGTGATGCGCCGCAGCAGCACGGCAAAGCCCCAGCCCAGGCCCAGGCCCAGCGCCACCCCCCAGCCAAACTGCAGCACCAGGCTCCACAGCGCCTGCACCAGGTCGAAGCCGGCCGCGCCCGCGCCGGCACTGGCCAAGGCCCAGCCGATCAGGGCCAGCGTCAGGTACACCGCCATCGGGTCGTTCAGGCCCGACTCGATCTCCAGCGTGGCCGCCACCCGTTCGTTGAGTTTGACCCCCGAGGTCTTGAGCAGCGAGAACACCGCCGCCGCGTCGGTGGAGCCGACGATGGCGCCCAGCAGCAGGGCCAGCGGCCAGTCCAGCCCCAGCAGCCAGTGGGCGGCCAGGCCGGTGAGCCCGGCGCACAGCACCACCCCCAGCGTGGCCAGCCAGACCGACGGCTTGAGCCCGGTGCGGAAGGTGCTGTACTGGGTGCGCAGCCCGCCGTCCAGCAAGATCACCGCCAGCGCCACGTTGCCCACCCAGAACGCCAGGCGGAAGTCGTCGAACACCACGCCGCCCGGGCCGTCTTCGCCCAGCAGCATGCCGGCGACCAGAAACACCAGCAGGAAAGAAAACCCCAGACGGGTCGAGAACATGCCCGCCAGCAGGCTGACGAACACCAATCCCGCCGCGGTCAGCAGGGGAATGGCCAGAAAATCGAGCGAGAGCATCATGTGTCCGTTACCCTAGCAGAATTCGTGCACGCCGCCGTGGCCCGGGACGACCCCGGCCCGGGTGGCTGCACCGGTGGCAACGGCAGGAGCGGTGCGTGAGCAACAGCGAGACGGTGGTTTTGGGTGGCGGGTGCTTCTGGTGCACCGAGGCGGTGTTCGTGCAGGTGCGCGGGGTGCTCGACGTCGAGTCGGGCTACTGCAACGGCCACACGCCCCAGCCCCGTTACGAGGCGGTGTGCACCGGCCAGACCGGCCACGCCGAGGTGGTCAAGCTGGTGTTCGACCCCGCGGTGATCGGGTTGGACACGCTGCTGCACATCTTTTTTGCCACCCACGACCCCACCACCCCCAACCGCCAGGGCCACGACGTGGGCACCCAGTACCGCAGCGGCATCTACTGGACCGAGCCGGCCCAGGCCGAGCGCGCCCAGGCGGTCATCGCCGCGCTGCAGGCCGAGGGGGCGTGGGCCGCGCCCATCGTCACCGAGGTGTTGCCGCTGCGCAATTACCACCCGGCCGAGGACTACCACCAAGACTTTTTCGCCCGCAACCCGCACCAGGGCTATTGCCTGGCGGTGGCCGCGCCCAAGGTGGCCAAGCTGCGCCGCGCCTTCGCCGACTGGGTGCGCTGAAGCCTGCTGGCCGCTGGCTACACTCGCCCGGTGAACTTCGCCAGCCACCCTGTTTTCCAGTCCCTCGTCCCGGTGTTCCTCATGATCGGGGCGGGCTACGCCGCCGGGCGCCGCGGCTGGATCCGGGGCGACGCGGTCAAGGACCTGTCCAACCTCGTCTTCCTCTTGCTGATCCCGGCCCTGCTGTTCCGCACCATGAGCACGGTGCGGGTGGACCAGCTCGACCTGCGGCCCATCGCCGCTTACTTCAGTGCCGCCGGCCTGTGGCTGGCCGCGTCCATTGCTTGGCGCGGCTTCAACTGCCGCAGCGTGGTGCTGGCGCTGGCCGGCACTTTTTCCAACATGGTCATGATCGGCATCACCCTGGTGGGCCTGGCCTACGGCCAGGCCGGGCTGGTCACGCTGCTGACGCTGGTGTCTGTGCACGCGCTCATCCTGCTCACCACCGGCGCCATCGTGCTGGAACTGGCCGCGGCGCGCGAGGCCTCGCGCGCCGGCCAGGCGCCGCCGCACCTGGCGGCCACCGCGTGGTCGGCCATCAAGGGCTCCATCGTGCACCCGATCCCCCTGCCCATCCTGTGCGGCCTGCTGTTCGCCCAGACCGGCTGGGCCCTGCCCGCGGTGGTGGACAAGCCCTTGCAACTGCTGGGCAACGCCTTCGGGCCGCTGTCGCTGGTGTTGGTGGGGGTGAGCCTGGCGCGCACGCCGCTGGCCGGGCACTGGGGGCCGGCGCTGCGGGTGGCCGTGTCCAAAAACCTGTTGCTGCCGTTGCTGGTGGGTGTCAGTGCCTGGCTCTGGGGCATCGGCGGGCTGGCGCTCACCGTCATGGTGGTGGCCGCGGCGCTGCCCACCGGGGCCAACGTGTTCCTGTTTGCCCAGCGCTACAAGGTGGTGCAGGACCTCACCACCGCCGCCATGGGGGTGTCCACCGTGCTGGCCCTGCTCAGCCTCAGCCTGGTGATGCTGGTGATGGACGCCTGGGCGGGTTGAACGCTGGCCGAGCGGCCGTGGCGGATTTGGCGCTAGCATCGGGCGCTTCGTGTCACGGTCATTCCATTCCATGAACTGGTTGCAGCAACTGCCGGTGCCGGCACAGACCATCGGTCTGCTGGTGGCGTCCAACGTCTTCATGACGTTTGCCTGGTACGGCCACCTCAAGCACCAGGCCCACAGCGCCTGGTACGTGGCGGCGCTGGTGAGCTGGGGCATCGCCCTGTTCGAGTACCTGCTGCAGGTGCCGGCCAACCGCATCGGCCACACCCAGTTCAGCGTGGCGCAGCTCAAGATCCTGCAGGAAGTCATCACCCTGAGCGTGTTCGCCCCCTTCGCCTTGTTCTACATGAACGAGCCGCTCAAGTGGGACTACCTCTGGGCGGCGCTGTGCATGGTGGGCGCGGTCTATTTCATGTTCCGCGCCTGAGCGTCATTGGCTGATCTTCAGCGCCTCTTC
>NZ_JAAQQT010000679.1:11264-21414 GCF_011742065.1 Aquabacterium sp. A08 | reverse complement strand
CCCATGTCGTCGGCCGCGGTGAGCATGACGATGGGCAGGCTTTCGTCGCCGGTCAGCAACCGCATCTGGGCGCAGGCCGAATAACCGTCCAGCACCGGCATGACCACGTCCATCAGCACGAGGTGCGGCCTCTGGGCCTGCACCGCGTCGACACCGGCCTGGCCGTTGTCCGCTTCCACCACCTGGTAACCCTGTTTGCGCAGCACCGCACGCAAAGCCAGGCGGGTGGAGGGGTCGTCGTCCACCACCAGAATTTTGAGATCTTTGAGGCTAGAAAGCGGCATATATGATTATTCTAGCCAAATAAAATAGTAATTACAAAGCTGTTTTGGAGGTGAGACGGCCTCGGTAACCTGCGCTCAGCCCTATGGTACCGCGTGAACGATAATTCTGCTGTGTCCACCTTCCTCAATACCCAATCTCTCGTCGAACTCCAAGGCCTGTTGGGGGACGACCTGTTCGACATCACCGGCCTGTTTGCCCAGCAAGTGCGGCTGGACGCGGCCCAGTTGCAGGCCCAGGCGGCGCAAGCCGACTGGCCTGCGCTGGCGCGGACGGCGCACGCGGTCAAAGGCAGTGCCGGCAACCTGGGGGCGCAGGCCCTGTCGCAATGGGCCGCCAACACCGAAAAAGCCGCGCTGGCCGGCAACGCCACCGCGGTGGCCCAGGCCCTGCCGGCCTTGCCCGGCCTGGTGGAACAGACCCTGACCACCCTGCGCGACGGCGGTTTTCTGCGGGACTGAACGCCGCCGCCCAGGCGGTGTGGCCGGTGGTCAGCTGAACAGCCGGCGCGCCAGCGCCGAGCCGGCCGGGAGCTCCCGGGCCTCCAGGGCGTCGTACAGCCCTTCCAGGTCGGCCCCGATGCGGTCGAGCTGCTCGTCGTTCAGCGGCTGGCCGGCGGCGTCGGTGACCACGCCTTCCATGGAGCGGGCCAGCGACTGGGCCGCTTCGCGCATGCGCACGTAGGGCCGTTCGTCCCGCGCCACGTGCGGCACGTCGAGGGTGAGGAAGCATTCGCGCAGTGCGGTCTGCTCCGGGTCGTCGGCCAGGGCGGCCTGGGTTTCGTACTGCAGCACCAGCACCGCCGCCGCCCCCGGGGCGCTGGCGGGCAGCACCATGCGCCCGGGCAGTGCACCGGGCACGAACCCCAGCGCCGCGGCGTGCTGCACCAGGTAGCCCGGGCTCCAGGCGGCCCGGCGGGCGCGCACCGCGAACATCAGCTGGGCGTCGTGGTCGCCGGCGAACTGGTCCAGCTCGCGGGCACGGCCCACGGCCTGCACCATGTCGGGAAAGTCGGGGCTGGCGCCCAGGGCGTCGGCAAAGGCCTGGACCTTGACCACGAACTCGGAAAATTCGATGTCGTTGAGCGCGCCGGCGCGGTTGGCCAGCTGCACCCCGGCCTGCAGCGCGGTGTAGCGCTGGCCGGGCCGGGGCGGTTCCCAGCCGCCGCTGGCGCTGTGCAGCCCCTCCACCGCGAACGGTTTGCTGCCCACGCGGCGGCTGCCCGGCAGGGCCGCCAGCAAGGCGTCGCCCGACACCACCTGCTCCAGCGCCAAGGGCACCAGCACGTCCAGCGCCGGCAGCAGCGCGGGCGCACGCGCCGCGCCGGGCAAGCCCAGGGCGTTGAGGCCGTCGGCCGTGGGGGCGTCGCCTGGTGGGGGGCCGCCGTCCAGGGTCGGCTCCTGGCGCTCGGGGTCGCCGCGCAGCGCCTCGGACGGCACCTCGGCCAAGCCCGGCTCGCCGCTGGAGCGTTTGGGCGTGAAGCGCCGCGCCGTCCAGCGGTTGTACACCCAGACCCCGAGCACCACGGCGGCGCCCATCAGCAGCAGGCCCCATTGGAAGGTGCTCATCATGGGTGGGACTCCATCAGCCCGGAGGCGGTTTCCATGTCAACGGCGACGATGCGCGAGACGCCCTGCTCCTGCATGGTCACGCCGATGAGCTGTTTGGCCATTTCCATGGCGATCTTGTTGTGGCTGATGAAGAGGAACTGGGTGTCGGTGCTCATGCTGGCGACCAGTTTGGCATAGCGTTCGGTGTTGGCGTCGTCCAGCGGCGCGTCCACCTCGTCGAGCAGGCAGAACGGCGCCGGGTTGAGCTGGAAGATGGCGAACACCAGGGCGATGGCGGTGAGGGCTTTTTCGCCGCCGGACAGCAGGTGTATGGTCTGGTTCTTCTTGCCCGGCGGCTGCGCCAGCACCTGCACCCCGGCGTCGAGGATTTCCTCGCCCGTCATCACCAGTTTGGCCTGGCCGCCGCCGAACAGTTCCGGGAACATCTGGCCGAAGTGGGTGTTGACGGTGTCGAAGGTGCTGCCCAGCAGGTCGCGGGTTTCGGCGTCGATTTTCTTGATCGCGTCTTCGAGGGTGCGGATGGCCTCGTTCAGGTCGGCGGACTGGGCGTCGAGGAACTGCTGGCGTTCGCGGGCGCTGCCGAGCTCTTCCAGCGCCGCCAGGTTGACCGCGCCCAGGGCGGCGATTTCGCGCTGGCAGCGGTCGATCTCAACCTGCAGGCCGTGCAGTTTGACGGCCTCGGCCTCGATGCCCTGGGCCAGCGCAGCGAGGTCGGCGCCGGCTTCGGTGAGCCATTGCTGGTACTGCTCCAGCCCCAGGCGGGCGGCCTGTTCCTTAAGCTGGCAGTCGGTGATGCGGGCACGCAGCGGCTCCAGTTCGCGTTCCAGCTGCAGGCGGCGTTCGTCGCTGGCGCGCAGCTGGGCGGTCAGCCCGTCGTACTGGCTGCGCTGGGCGGCCAGCGCCTGTTCGCGCTGCAGCTTGGCGTCCAGGGCGTCCTGCAGGCCGCCCTGGGCGGCGGCGTCGCTCAGGCGCTCCAGCTCGCCGTGGGCGCGCTGTTGTTCGTCGGCCAGGGCCACGGCCTGCTGGCGCGCGGTGTCGATGGCGCGTTGCAGCTCGCCGCGCCGCGCTTCCAGACTGCGCTGGGAAAAGGTCGCTTCCTGCGCCTGGCGCTCCAGGCTGCGCAGCTGTTCGCGCGCCTGGCCGAGGCGGCGTTCGGCCTCGATCACCGCGTCCTCCAACTGGGCGTGGCGTTCCTGGCCGTCGGCCAGTTGCAGGTCCAGTTCCTCGAAACGGCCCTCGGCGGTCAGGCGCCGCTCCTGCAGGGCCTCCAGCTGGTCGTCCACCTCGGCCAGGTCCTGCGCCAGCTGGGCACCGCGGGCACGCGCCTGTTCGGCCTGTTGCGTCAGGCGCAGCACCTCCACCTGCCGGGCGTGGGCGCGGGTCTGGGCCTCGGCGGCTTCGCGGCGGCTGTGCTGCAGCCGTTGCTGGGCCTCGGCGTGGGCGGCCTCGGCGCGGTTCAGGGCGGTGCGCGACTCGTCGCGCAGCAGGGTCTGGGCGCGCAGCTGCTTGTCGAGGTGGTCGATCTCCTGCGCGCGGGCCAGCAGGCCGGCCTGCTCGCTGTCGGGCGCGTAAAAACCGACGTGGTGCGGCGTGACGCAGTGCCCGGCGGGGGTGTAGATGGCCTGGCCCGGCAACAGGTCGGCGCGCGCGGCCAGGGCTTCGTCCAGCCCCGGCGCGGCGAAGGAGCCGTGCAGCCAGTCGGCCAGCAGGGCCTGCAGCGTGGTGTCGTGCAGACGCAGGTGCTGCGCCAGCGGGGGCAGGCCGTGGGCGCTGGCCGGGACCGCCGCGCTCGCACCCGCCGGGGGCGGGCTGAAGAAAGCCAGTTTGGCCGGCGGGGCGACGCCGGCCAAGGCGCGCACCAGCTCCAGCCGCGACACCTCCAGCGCGGCCATGCGTTCGCGCAGCGCCGATTCGAGGGCGTTTTCCCAGCCAGGCTCGGTGTGCAGGCGGCTCCACAGCGGGCCCAGGCCGTCCAGCCCGTGCTTGGCCAGCCAGGGCTGGAGCTTGCCGTCGGTCTTGAGTTTGTCCTGCAGGGCCTTGAGCGCATCGAGCCGGGCGGCCAGTTCGGCGTGGGCCTGACCGTCGGCGTTGGCACGGGCCTGGGCCGCGCGGCGCGCTTCCTCGAGTTGTGGCCCCAGGGTCTGCAGCTCTTCCAGGCGGGCCTCGGCCTCGGCCTGGGCTTCCTGGGCCGCGTGCAGTTCGGCGGTGGCGTCGGCCAGGCGGGCTTCGTCGGGCGCGGCGGCGGTCTGGCGTTCGGCCTGCAGCCGCTCGCGGCGCCCCTGCAACTGGCGCGTCTGGTCGTCCAGGCCGCGTTGCTCGGCCGCCAGCACCTGGATGGCCTGCTGCACCTGCGCCACCGCGGCGCGCTGCTGGCTGGCGCGGCCCTGGGCCTGGCGCAGCGCGTCTTCCAGCGCGGGCAGTTGCTCGGCCTGCTCTTCCACCCGGGCGGCCAGGATTTCGCTCTGCTCGGCCGCCGTGTCGTTCAGCTCGGCCAGGGTCTCCAGTTCGGCCTCGGCGCTGCCCTGCCGCTCGGCCCACTGGTCCACCTGGGCCGCCAGCTGCACCAGCCGCTGCTGCACCCGCTGGCGGCCTTCGACCACGTAGCGGATTTCGGCCTCCAGCCTTGCCACCTCGGCCCCGGCCTCGTACAAGCGGCCCTGGGCCTGGTTCACCTGGTCGCCGGCGTCGTAGTGGGCCTGGCGCACCGCCTCTAGGTCGGCCTCGGTGCGGCGCAGGTCGGCCATCCGGCTTTCCAAGTCGTTCACCGCTTTCAGGCCCTCGGCCTGCACCCGGGTCAGCTCGGCCTCGGCGTCGCGCCGTTTCAGGAACCACAACTGCTGCTGGCGCAGCGTGACCTGGGCCTGCAGGGCGTGGTAGCGCGTGGCCACCTCGGCCTGTTTTTCCAGCTTGTCCAGGTTGGCGTTGAGCTCGCGCAGAATGTCTTCGACCCGGGTCAGGTTCTCGCGCGTGTCGGCCAGGCGGTGGGCCGTTTCGCGGCGGCGCTCCTTGTACTTGGAGACCCCGGCGGCCTCCTCCAGGAACAGGCGCAGTTCTTCGGGCTTGGACTCGATGATGCGGCTGATCGTGCCCTGGCCGATGATGGCGTAAGCGCGCGGACCCAGGCCGGTGCCCAGGAACACGTCCTGCACGTCGCGGCGGCGCACCGGCTGGTTGTTGATGTAGTAGCTGCTGGTGCCGTCGCGGGTGAGCACGCGCTTGACCGCGATCTCGGCGAACTGGCCCCACTGGCCGCCGGCGCGGTGGTCGGCGTTGTCGAACACCAGCTCCACGCTGGCCCGGCTGGCCGGCTTGCGGCTGGTGGTGCCGTTGAAGATGACGTCCTGCATCGACTCGCCACGCAGCTCGCTGGCCTTGCTTTCGCCCAGCACCCAGCGCACCGCGTCCATGATGTTGGACTTGCCACAGCCGTTCGGCCCCACCACGCCGACCAGTTGCCCGGGCAGGTTGAAGGTGGTCGGTTCGGCAAAGGACTTGAAGCCCGAGAGCTTGATGGTGTGGAGGCGCACGGCGGGAAGCGGTTGGTGGGCACCGGCAGATCGGTCCAGGTGCGTAGTGTAGTGGGGCTTACCCTAGCCCCCGAAATGTGTCCGGCCGCTGCGCCCCAGGCGCAGCGGGACTCACCGTTCGGGCTCAGGCCGACGCGGGCGGTGCCGCCTGCCAGGCGGTGTGGGCCAGCAGCACCGCCTGCAAACCGGCCGGCGACACCGGCTTGTTCATGAACCCCTGCATGCCCGCAGCCAGGCAGGCCGCGCGGTCGGCCAGGTCGCCGTGGGCGGTCACGGCCACCATGGGCACGGGCGGCAGGGCGCGGGCGGCCTCGTCGGCGCGGATGCGCCGACAGGCCTCCAACCCGTCCATGCCAGGCATCTGCAGGTCCATCAGCACCAGGTCGTAGCGCTGGTGGGCGCAGCGGTCCACGGCTTGCGCGCCGTCGGCGGCCTGCTCGACAGCGCAGCCCAAGCGCCGCAGCACCAGGCCGATGATTTTCTGGTTGACCTCGATGTCGTCCACCGACAGCACCCGGACCAGAGGCGAACCGGGCACGGCGGGTGCGGGAGTGGCGGCCTCGGTGGGGCCGGTGGGCGTGGGGCCGGCAGCCGATCGAATGGCGGGCGCGGGCACGGCCGGTGCAGCCGAAGGTGCCCCGGCCAGTGGGGCGCCCGCGGCCAGGCCAGCGGGCAGCACCGGCAAGGCGCAACGCCAGCGCAGCATGGCGCCCGAGCCGGCGTGGGGCAGCACCTCCAGGTCGCCACCCATGCGCCGGGCCAGCAGGCGGGCCAGGGCCAGGCTCAGCCCCACGCCGCCGTGGGCGCGGCTGGCGCTGCCGTCGGCCTGCACAAAACCGTCGAATACGGTGCGCGCCAGTTCCGGCGCCATGCCGGGGCCGGTGTCCTGCACCGTGACCGCCAGCAGGTGCTGGCCCTGCTGGAAGCCGCCGTGTGCCACCCGCACCGACACCCGCCCCTGCGCGGGGGTGAAGCGCACGGCGTTGCTCAGCAGGGTGCCCAGCACCTCGCGCAGGCGCTGCGCGTCGGCCAGCACCTGTGCGGGCACCGTGGCGTCCTGGGTCCAGTGCAGTGCCACGCCGCGGGCCCGCGCCAGGGCGGTCCAGGTGCTCTGACACTCCTGCAGCAGGGAACGCAGCGCCACCGGTGCCGCCTCCAGGGTCAGCAAGCCGGCCTGCAACCGGGCAAAGTCGAGCACCCGGTTGACCGTTTGCAGCAGGCCGTCGGCGGCGGTGCGCACCGCTTCCAGCGGCGGGCGCAGGCCCGTGGGCGGCTGGCTGGCCAGGGCCACCTCGGTCATGCCCAGGATGGCGCCGATGGGGGTGCGCAATTCGTGGCTCATGTTCGCCACAAAGGCGCTCTTGGCCGCGTTGGAGGCCTCCAGCGCGCGCTGGCTGGCCTGCAGCAGTGCGTGCGACCGCTGGAAACGGTGCAAGGTGTGGGCCAGCAAGCCCGCGGTGAGCAGGATCAGCGCCGCGACGGTCAAGGCCCACCAGCGGCCCGGCCCGGCCTGCGCGGCCCATTGGGCCTGCAGGCGCGCTTCGTCCACCGCCACCCAGACCAAAAGGCCATCGACGTCGTGGTGGGTGCGCGACCAACCGGTCTGGGCCAGGGGCCGCGCAGCCGTGTGGCCGTGGCTGTGCAGCAGCACCGTGCCGGCGCGGTCGGTCAGCCAGGCCTGGCCGCCCCAGTCCTGCAGCCAAGGGGCCGACAACTGGGCCAGGTGCTCGGGCCGGGCCAGGGCCAACAAATAGAACACCCGCCCCCTGACCGGCAACACCTCCATCGCCGCAGGCAGCGCCAGCCCAGCGCTTGGTCCCTCAGCGCTCGGCCTACCGGTGGCGGCCGGGGCCTGGTGCCAATCGTTGTACGGCACGGCCAGGCCCAGCTGCAGCACCGGGGCCAGCGGGTCGTCAAACCCGAGGTCGGACCAGTCCAGCCGCAAGCCGACGTTGGCGGGGTGGGAACTGGCCTGCACCTGGCCGGCAGCGTCCACCAAGGACAGTGACAGCAGGTGCGACGAGCTGGCCGCGAGCTTGCGCAGGGCGTCGCTCAGGGCGGTGAGCGGGGGCACGGTGGTCGCCGTGGGGGTGGGCTGGGGCGTCGCGCGCCAGCGGTCCAGCAGCAGTTCGTCGGCCAGAGACAGTTCCGCCGACAGCACGCGCAGGGCGCCGCCAGCCTCGGCGGCCAGGACGTCCGCCACCGCGCGGGTGTGCTGGCGTTCGGCGGCCAGGTGCGCGCTGCGGTCGTGGCGGCTGGCCTGGTCGCCCAGCAACAGCACCGTCATGGCCAGCAACAGACCGACCGCCCCGACGATGAGGGGCCATGGCGCCTGGAGGGGCTCGGTGGTGGCCGGTGGCCGACTCCCTGAATTTTCCATTTGTACTGGATTGTATTGTTTTTAATTTAACAACGAAGTCAATTAAACGCCATTTCCATCAAATGAATCCGGATTCAGAGCGGTCCCTTCAGCCGCGGTCCCACGGGTGGTGCGGCGCATCGCCCCCACCCGCGCTTGCGGCTAACATCGCCGGCATGAACCCGCTGCTGTCCCGTCTGCAACCCTACCCTTTTGAACGCCTGCGCCAGCTGTTCGCCGGCGTCGTGCCCAACCCGGCCTACCGCCCGATCAGCCTGGGCATCGGGGAACCGAAACACCCCACCCCAGCCTTTTTGAAGGACCGCTTGTGCGAAGCAGTGCACAGCGCCGACGGCGGCCTGGCCACCTACCCCGCCACCGGCGGCACGCCCGAGTTGAAGCAGGCCTGCGCCACCTGGCTGCAGCGCCGCTACGGTCTGACGCTGGACCCGGCGACGCAGATCCTGCCCGTCAACGGCTCGCGCGAGGCCCTGTTTGCGCTGGCGCAGGTGGTGGTGGACCCGCGTGCCTTCGCCCAGGGCGTGGAACCGGTGGTGGTGTGCCCCAACCCGTTCTACCAAATCTACGAAGGCGCGGCCTACCTGGCCGGGGCCCAGCCCTGGTTCGCCCCCAGCGACCCGGCGCGCAACTTCGCGGTGGACTGGGCCAGCGTGCTGGCCGAGGTGTGGCAGCGCACCCAGCTGCTCTACACCTGCTCGCCCGGCAACCCCACCGGCGCGGTGATGCCGCTGGACGAATGGGCCATGCTGTTCGAGCTGAGCGACCGCTACGGCTTCGTCATCGCCAGCGACGAGTGCTACAGCGAAATTTACTTCCGCGACGAGCCCCCGCTGGGCGGGCTGGAGGCGGCGGCAAAGCTGGGCCGCCACGACTTCAAGAACCTGATCGCGCTGACCAGCCTGTCCAAGCGCAGCAACGTGCCCGGCCTGCGCAGCGGCTTTGTGGCCGGCGACGCCGAGTTGCTCAAAGCCTTTTTGCTCTACCGCACCTACCACGGCAGCGCCATGAGCACCACGGTGCAAAGCGCCAGCGCCGCCGCCTGGCTGGACGAGGCCCACGTGGTGGACAACCGCGCCCAGTACCGCGCCAAGTTCGCCGCGGTCACGCCCATCCTGGCCGAGGTGATGAACGTGGCCCTGCCCGACGCCGGCTTCTACCTCTGGGCCGAGGTGCCCGAGCGCTTTGGCGGCCAGGCGGGCGGCAGTGACACCGACTTTGCCCGGGCTTTGCTGGCTCAATACAATGTCACCGTGCTGCCCGGCAGCTACCTGGCCCGCGAGGCCCAGGGCCACAACCCCGGTGCCCAGCGCGTGCGTATGGCCCTGGTGGCCGAAACCGACGAGTGCGTGGAAGCCGCGCACCGCATCGCCGCGTTCGTCCGCACGGCCTGACCGATCCCTCACCCCCTACGGATTTCTGACCATGACCCAACAACTCCAACAAATCATCGACAACGCCTGGGACAACCGCGCCCAGCTCTCGCCCGCCACCGCCCCACAGGAGGTGCAGGACGCCGTGGAGGCGGTGATCGCCGACCTCAACGTGGGCAAGCTGCGCGTGGCCACCCGCGAAGGCGTGGGCCAGTGGACGGTGCACCAGTGGATCAAGAAAGCGGTGCTGCTGAGCTTTCGCCTGAAAGACAACGAGATCATGCAGGCCGGTGACCTGGCTTTTTACGACAAGGTGCAAACCAAGTTCGCCCACCTGAGCCCGCAGGAAATGGCCGCCACCGGCGTGCGCGTGGTGCCGCCGGCCGTGGCGCGCCGGGGCAGCTACATCGCCAAGGGCGCCATCCTCATGCCCAGCTACGTCAACATCGGCGCCTACGTGGACGAAGGCACCATGGTCGACACCTGGGCCACCGTCGGCTCCTGCGGCCAGATCGGCAAGAACGTGCACCTCTCGGGCGGCGTGGGCATAGGCGGCGTGCTGGAGCCGCTGCAGGCCAACCCGACCATCATCGAAGACAACTGCTTCATCGGCGCCCGCTCCGAGGTCGTGGAAGGCGTCATCGTGGAAGAAAACTCGGTGCTGGGCATGGGCGTGTACCTGGGCCAGAGCACCCCGATTTTCGACCGCGCCACCGGCGAGATCAGCTACGGCCGCGTGCCCAGCGGCTCGGTGGTGGTCAGCGGCAACCTGCCCAAGACGGCCGCCAACGGCGCACCGTACAGCATGTACGCGGCCATCATCGTCAAGCGCGTGGACGCCCAGACCCGTTCCAAGACCAGCATCAACGACCTGTTGCGCGACTGACCGCCGCCCACAGGGACACACCGGGAGCCGAGCATGGGCATGATGGAAAAGATCCTGCGCGCGATGGGCGAGCGCAAAGCCTCCGACGTGTACCTGTCGGCCAACTCGCCGATCCAGATCAAGATCAACGGCGT
>NZ_JAAQQT010000679.1:5878-11214 GCF_011742065.1 Aquabacterium sp. A08 | reverse complement strand
GCGATGAAGCAGCGCGGCAGCTGCGCGGTGGTGATCCGCTACATCAGCAGCGACATCCCCAGCATCGCCGCGCTCAACATCCCGCCGGTGCTGTCCGACATGATCCTGGCCAAACGCGGCCTGATGCTGGTGGTCGGCGCCACCGGCTCGGGCAAGAGCACCACGCTGGCCGCCCTGCTCGACCACCGCAACGAACACACCACCGGACACATCCTGACCATCGAGGACCCGGTGGAGTACCTGTTCAAGAACAAGAAAAGCATCGTCAACCAGCGCGAGGTCGGCACCGACACCGAATCGCTGCACACCGCGCTCAAGAACGCGCTGCGCCAGGCGCCCGACGTGATCCTGATCGGCGAAATCCGCGACCGGGAAACCATGTCGCAGGCCATCGCTTACTCGCAGTCGGGCCACCTGGTGCTGGCCACCATGCACGCCAACAACAGCTACCAGGCGCTCAACCGGGTGCTCAACTTCTACCCGGTGGAGGTGCGGCCATCCATGCTCAACGACCTGGCCTCGGCGCTCAAGGCCATCGTCTCGCAGCGGCTGATGCGCACCGTGGACGGCGGCCGCGTGCCGGCGGTGGAGGTGATGGTCAACACCCGCCTGATCAGCGAACTGATCGAAAAAGGCGACTTTTTCGGTGTGCGCGAGGCCCTGGAAAAGTCCATGGCCGAAGAATCGCAGACCTTTGAGGCCGACATCGCCCGCCTGATCCTCGACGGCAAGGTGGACCGCAAGGAAGGCCTGTCCTACGCCGATTCGCCCACCAACCTGATGTGGCGCCTGCAAAACGACGCCGCGTTGCACAACCGCGGCGCCGACACGCCGGCCACCGCGGCCGAGCCCGTTGCGCCCACCGGCCCCTCCTTCTCCGACTTCACCATCGACGTCCGCCCCTGACGTTGCCCGGACCCACCGCCATGAACCCCACCCTGCGCCTGACCGAGGCGTTGATCGCCCGTGCCTCCGTCACCCCCGACGACGCCGCCTGCCAGGCCTTGCTGGCCGAGCGCCTGGCCCCGCTGGGCTTTGCCTGCGACACCCTGGCCAGTGGCCCGGCCGAGTTCCGCGTGACCAACCTGTGGGCCAAACGCACGGTGGCGGCCGACGCGCCCACCCTGGTGTTCGCCGGGCACACCGACGTGGTGCCCACCGGCCCGCTGGAGCAGTGGGCCAGCGACCCCTTCACCCCCACCCACCGCGACGGCAAGCTATACGGCCGCGGCGCCAGCGACATGAAAGCCTCGCTCGCGGCCATGGTGGTGGCCTGCGAGGAGTTCGTGGCCGAACACCCCGAAGCCCCCCTGAACATCGCCTTTCTGCTGACCAGCGACGAGGAAGGCCCCGCCCACGACGGCACCGTGGTGGTCTGCCGCGAACTGCAACGGCGCGGCGAACGGCTGGACTTCTGCATCGTGGGCGAACCCACCTCGGTGCAACGGACCGGCGACATGATCAAAAACGGCCGCCGCGGCACCATGAGCGGCAAGCTCACCGTCAAAGGCATCCAGGGCCACATCGCCTACCCGCACCTGGCGCGCAACCCCATCCACCTGCTGGCCCCGGCGCTGGCCGAACTGGTGGCCACCCGCTGGGACGCAGGGAATGCATTTTTCCCCGCCACCACCTGGCAGGTCAGCAACATCCACGCCGGCACCGGCGCCAGCAACGTCATCCCGGGCAGCGTGGTGGTGGACTTCAACTTCCGCTTCAGCACCGAAAGCAGCGCCGAAGGTCTGCAACAGCGCGTGGCCGAGCTGCTGGCCCGCCACGGCCTGCAGGCCGGTGCCGATTACGAACTGGCCTGGACCGTGGGCGGCCACCCCTTCCTGACCCGCCCCGGCACCCTGGTGGACGCGGTGCGCAGCGCCATCCGCGCCGAAACCGGGCTGGAGACCGAGCTGAGCACCACCGGCGGCACCAGCGACGGCCGTTTCATCGCCCAGGTCTGCCCGCAGGTGATCGAACTCGGCCCGCCCAACGCCACCATCCACCAGGTGAACGAATGCGTGGCCGTGGCCGACCTGGAGCCGTTGAAAAACATTTACCGGCGTGTGCTAGAACACCTGGCCCAGGTGCCAGCGCGCGACGAGGTCACCCAATGAGCCGCACCACGACCACCCTGGGCGCCTTGCTGACCCAGGCGCAAGCCCGGCTCGACGCCGCCCCGTTGGCCTACGGCCACGGCACCACCAACGCCCACGACGAGGCGGTGTGGCTGACCCTGTGGCAACTGGGCCTGCCGCTGGACAGCGACTTGGCCGAACTGGCGCACCGCCCCGTTAGCGAGGCCGAACAACAGGCTGTGTGGGCGCTGATCGGGCGCCGCATCGCCACCCGCCAGCCCGCCGCCTACCTGACGCGTGAGGCCTGGCTGCAAGGCGTGCCGTTTTACGTGGACGAACGCGTCATCGTGCCGCGCAGCTTCATCGCCGAACTGGTGGCCAACGCCGAAGGCGCCGAGAGCATCGACGGCTGGCTGGGCACCCACACCCAGCGCGTGCTGGACCTGTGCACCGGCAACGGCAGCCTGGCGGTGCTGGCCGCGCTGGCCTGGCCCGAGGTGACGGTGGACGCCGCCGACATTTCCCCCGACGCGCTGGCCGTGGCCCGCATCAACGTGGACAAACACGGGCTGCAAGAGCGCATCCGCCTGGTCGCATCCGACGGCTGGGCCGACCTGCCCGGGCGCTACGACCTGATTTTGTGCAACCCGCCCTACGTGAGCCGCGCCGGCATGGACGCCCTGCCCGCCGAGTACCGCGCCGAACCGGTGATTTCGCTGGACGGCGGCCGGCAAGGCAGCGCCGACGGCATGGACTTTGTGCGCCACCTGCTGGCCCACGCGCTGGACCACATGAACGAACACGCGGTGCTGGTGCTGGAAATTGGCAACGAGCGCGAACACTTTGAGCGTGCCTTTCCCACCCTGCTGGCCAACTGGCCCGAGACCACCTCGGGCGAAGGTCCGGTGCTGCTGCTGACCCGCGAGGCGTTGGAAGACTGGCAGGCCACCCGCGGCCTGAACCTGGCGGGCGGGCAACCATGATCACCCTGCGCAACGTCACCCTGCGCCGCGGGACCAAGGTGGTGCTGGACCAGGCCACCGTCACCATCAACCCCGGCGAAAAAGCCGCCCTGGTCGGGCGCAACGGCGCCGGCAAGTCCAGCCTGTTCGCCCTGCTGCAAGGCCAGCTGCACGAAGACGGCGGCGACTTCCACTGGCCGCGCCAGTGGCAGCTGGCCCAGGTGGCCCAGGACATGCCGGAGACCGACCAGCCCTGCACCGCCTTCGTCATCGAGGGCGACACCCGCCTGCTGACCGCCCAGCGCGAAGTGGCCCAGGCCGAGGCCAGCGGCGACGGCTACGCCATCGCCCACGCCCACACCGCCCTGCACGACGCCGGCGCCCACGACGCCCCGGCGCGCGCCCAAGCGCTGCTGCTGGGCCTGGGCTTCCAGGTGCACGAGCTGGAACGCCCGGTGAACAGCTTTTCCGGCGGCTGGCGCATGCGGCTGCAACTGGCCCGCGCGCTAATGTGCCCGAGCGACCTGCTGATGCTGGACGAACCCACCAACCACCTGGACCTGGACGCCCTGGTCTGGCTGGAAAGCTGGCTCAAACGCTACGAAGGCACGCTGCTGGTCATCAGCCACGACCGGGAATTCCTGGACGCGGTGACCCAGGTCACCCTGCACATCGACCACGGCCAGCTCACCCGCTACGGCGGCAACTACAGCCGCTTCGAGGACATGCGCGCCGAGCAGATGGGCCAGCAGCAAGCCGCGTTTGCCCGCCAGCAGGACAAGATCGCCCACCTGCAAAAGTTCATCGACCGCTTCAAGGCCAAAGCCACCAAGGCCAAGCAGGCGCAAAGCCGCGTCAAGGCGCTGGAGCGCATGGAAAAGATCGCCCCGGTGCTGGCCGATGCCGACTTCAGCTTCGAGTTCCAGGAGCCGGCGCAACTACCGAACCCCATGCTCAACCTGCGCGACGCGGCCTTTGGCTACCGCGCAGAAGGCGGCGACACGGTGATCGTGCGCGACGTCACCCGCTCGGTGCAGGCCGGGCAGCGGCTGGGCATCCTGGGAGCCAACGGCCAGGGCAAGTCCACCTTCGTCAAAACCGTGGCGCGCGCCCTGCCCTTGCTGGGCGGCACCTGCACCGAAGGCAAGGGCCTGAACATCGGCTACTTCGCCCAGCAGGAGCTGGACGTGCTGCACCTGGACGACAGCCCGCTGGCCCACATGGTCCGGCTGGCACGTGAAGCCGAAGCCGCCGGCACCCTCACCGGCCAGTCCACCCGCGAGCAGGACCTGCGCAACTTCCTGGGCAGCTTCCAGTTCAGCGGCGACATGGTGCAACAGGCCGTGGGCACCATGAGCGGCGGTGAAAAAGCCCGGCTGGTGCTGTGCATGATCGTCTGGCAACGTCCCAACCTGCTGCTGCTGGACGAACCCACCAACCACCTCGACCTGGCCACCCGCGAGGCCCTGGCCGTGGCGCTCAACGAGTTCGAGGGCACGGTGATGCTGGTCAGCCACGACCGCGCGCTGCTGCGCTCGGTCTGCGACGAGTTCTGGCTGGTGTCGCACGGCGGCATCGCGCCCTTCGACGGCGACCTGGACGACTACCAGCGCTACCTGCTGGACGTGGCCAAGCAAAAGCGCGAGGCGGCGCAAACCGCCGCGGCGGCAGGCGCGCAGGCGAGCGGCACGGCGCCCACCGCAGCCAGCGCTCCGGCCGCGCCCCGGATCAACCCCGGCGAGCAGCGCAAGCTGGAAGCGCAGCGCCGCCAGCAACTGGCTGAGCAGCTCAAACCGCACAAAAAGCAGCGCGACGCCCTGGAGCAACGCCTGGCCACGTTGCAGGCCGAGCAGGCCGGATTGCACGCCCGGCTACAGGGCAACCTGACACCCGCCGAACTGGCCGAGGCCGGCAAGCGCCTGAAAGCGCTGGACGACGACCTGGCCGAGACCGAGGAACGGTGGCTGGAGGTGGCCGCGGTGATGGAAGACATCGAAAAAGCGGCGCTGGCCTGAAGCCAGCCCGCCCGGGCTCACCCCCCGCTGGCGCGCCGGGTGCGCACGCCCACCCCCAGGGCGGCATAGACCGCCAGCATCAGCGTCAGGGCCGCACCGGCCAGGGTGGTGGCGTAGTGGCCCTGGTCCATCAGCACGCCGAACAGCAGCGGCGACAAGGCAAAGCCCGTGTCCAGGCCCGAGTACACCGTGCCGTACACCCGGCCGGTGGCACCGGCCGGGGTCGCTCGCTTGATCATCATGTCGCGGCTGGGCCCGCCCACACCCACCGCAAAACCGGTGGCGGC
>NZ_JAAQQT010000679.1:0-5828 GCF_011742065.1 Aquabacterium sp. A08 | reverse complement strand
CTGTGGCGGCTGTGGCTGGCCACGAAACCGCCCACCAGCATGCCCACGGCGCCGCAGAGCATGTAGGCCGTCAGGGTGAAGGTGGCGGCCTCCAGCGTCACCCCGTGCACCGCCTTGAGGATGGAGGCCGAGTACGTCTGCACCACCGCCAGGGTGACGGTGGACAGCAGGAAGAAGGCGAAACACCACCAGACCACCGGCAGGCGCATGAACGCCAGGTCGGACGCCCGGCTGGCCTCGGGCGCGCGACGCACGGTGTTGGTGTGCAGTTTGTCGCGCTGCCACACCAGCACGGCCAGCACGGCCAGGTACAGCACCACGGCCGACTGGTAGGCCAGGCGCCAGTCGGCCAGGGCCGACACGCCCACCAGAAACACCGGCGACAGGGCCCAGCCCAGGTTGCCGGTCAGCCCGTGGACGCTGAAGGCGTGGCCCAGGCGCGGCGCCGACACCCGCTGGTTCAGGATGGAAAAATCCACCGGGTGGAAGGGCGCGTTGCCCAGCCCGGCCAGCAGCGCCGACGCCATGAGCCCGGTGTAGCCCTGGGCCAGCGAGGCCACCGCCGCCGACAGCGCAAACAGCACGATGGACGCGAACAGCACCGGGCGCGCGCCCACCCGGTCCACCAGAAAGCCGGCCGAGGCCTGCCCCACGCCCGAGACCAAAAAAAACACCGACATGAGCAGCCCCACCTCGGAAAAGCTCAGGCCGAATTCGGCCATGAACACCGGGAACAGGGGGGGCAGCAGCAGGTGGCTGAAGTGGGAGGTGGCGTGGGCCAGGCCCACCAGCCCCATCACCGCCGCGTCTTGGCGCAGGGGCACACTCGGCGCGGGCGGGGCCGCGGCTTCGGCAAGGGTCACAGACATGTGCCAAATCGTAAAACATTCGGGCCTCGGGCGCTGTCGCCGGAGTGGCGCCGCCCGGCACGGGGCACAATAGCGGGCCATGAACATAGTCATCCTCGACGACTACCAGGACGCGGTGCGCAAGCTGCCCTGCGCGGCCAAACTGGAGGCCTATCCGGCCAAGGTGTTCACCAACAACGTCAAGGGCGTGGGGCAGTTGTCGGTGCGGCTGCGCGATGCCGACATTCTGGTGCTGATCCGCGAACGCACCCAGATCACCCGGCAACTGCTGGAAAAGCTGCCCAAGCTCAAGCTGATCGCCCAGACCGGCAAGGTGGGCCCGCACATCGACGTTCACGCCTGCACCGAACACGGCGTGGCGGTGGCCGACGGCGTGGGCTCGCCCGTGGCCAGTGCCGAATTGGCCTGGGCGCTGACCATGGCGGCGATGCGCCGCATCCCCCAGTACGTGGCACACCTCAAGCACGGCGTGTGGCAGCAGTCGGGGCTGAAGTCGGCCTCCATGCCGCCCAATTTTGGCGTGGGCATGGTGCTGCGCGGCAAGACCCTGGGGGTGTGGAGCTACGGCGCCACCGGCCAGTTGCTGGCGGGTTATGGCCGGGCGTTTGGCATGCGGGTGCTGGTCTGGGGCAGCGAAGCGTCGCGCCAGCGAGCGCTGAACGACGGCTACGAGGTGGCCGCCTCCAAGGAAGCCTTGTTCGCCACCGCCGACGTGCTGAGCCTGCACCTGCGGCTGGGCGAAACCACGCAGGGCTGCATCTCGCTGGACGACCTGGGCCTGATGAAGCCGACCGCGCTGCTGGTCAACACCTCCCGCGCGGAACTGCTGCAACCCGACGCGCTGGTGGCCGCGCTCAACCGCGGGCGGCCGGGCATGGCGGCGGTGGACGTGTTCGAGTCCGAGCCGATTCTGCAGGGCCACGCCCTGCTGCGGCTGGAGAACTGCATCTGCACGCCCCACATCGGTTTTGTGGAGCAAGACAGCTACGAGCAGTACTTCTCGGCCGCGTTCGACAACGTGGTCAACTACATTAAGGGCACCCCCACCAATCTGGTGAACCCGGGGGCCCTGCAGATGCGGCGCTGAGGCCGCCGCGTACCCCTCAGGTCGCGCTTGGCGGTTTCTGGCCGGTCGCGGGCCCGCTGGGTTCGGGCGCTGGGCCGTTGGGCTTGTGCTTCAGGGGCTCGGGCGCCGACTCCCAGGTGAAAAAGTCGAAATCCAGGGGTTCGGGCCCGGCCGATGCCGCAGCCGGTGACGGGGCCTCGAAAGGCGTGCCATCGCGCAAGGCCAGGGTGCCCAGCAGGCACAGCAGGTCGTCGAAGGCCTGCAGGCTGCGGTGTTGCAAGGGCGAAGCCGGATCGCCCGGCTGGCTGACCAATCCGGCGAGCAGCCATTCGCGGGCCTCTGGCGCCGGCCAGTGCCGGACCAATTGGGCGCAATAGCCACCGTCGTCTTCCAGACCGGCACCGCCCCGCAACGCAGCCACTGGCGCCAGCCGCTGGAAATGGTGCTCGTAAAACGCCTGGGCCACGGCACGGTCTTCGGCCGTGCCCACCGCCTCGGCCAGCGTCAACCAGCGCAGGTAGGGGGCCTCCGAGGCACGGGGGTGTTCGGTGGCGTAGGCCTTGAGCCGATCCATCGCCTCCGGGTGGCGGCCCATCGAGGTGAAAAAATCCACCTGCTGCCACAGGTCTTGCAGCGACTCTTCGTCCAGCGTCGCCACCGGAACCTCGCGGAACAAGGATTCGCCAGCCTCCGTCACCTCCAACCCGTCCACCTCACCGGCCGGGGGCCAGCCCCCGGAAGCCGGTGCGGCGGCCGGAGCAGCTGCCACGGTGGACACGGTGGGCAAGGCCTCGGCAGGCTGCGGGTGGCCCCCCGGCGCGGCCTCGGTACCCGTGGGCAAGCCGGTTTCCCACCAGGGCATGGCGGGCGCGGCTTCGCTTGCGCTGCGGGAACGCTGGCGGCGCCACAGCCAGGCCAGGCCGCCGAGCAGCGCCAGCACGGCCGCACCCAGGGCGTACACCACCGGGTGCTGCAGGCGATTGGCCTCGGCCTGGGCCAGCTGGGCGTTCATGGTCTCCAGCGCCAGCCGCAGGCGTTCCTGCTCGACGCGCAGGGTGTCCAGTTCCTGGGCCACCGCTGCCACATCGGGGGCGTTGGGCTCTGCGCTGGGCGCCACGTCGGCACTGGCAGCGGCGGACGGCGCTTCGCCGGGCGCTGGGGCGGTCTCTCCCACCGGGGCGACCGGAGCGCCGCTGGGGCTCAGGTCGAGCGGGTCCAGCTTGAGTCGCGGGCCGGCGGTGTCGGGCGGCAGCGCCGATTGCAGGGGACTGGGCGCTGCGGGCGCCCCATCGGCCACGGCCTGCGCGACTGGGACCGGCGGCCGTTGTTTGGTTTTCAGGCGCACCACGCCCGCCGGACGGGCGGCCGGTGCCGACAGCCGCACCGGGGTTTCGGGCTCGGCGCGGGCCACGGGCGCGGTCGCTGGCGCCGGGGATGGCATTGCGGCCGGCGCGGCGCGGGCGGGAGCGGGGGCACGCGGTGCCACCGGCGGGCTGGCGGGCGCACGGGGCGTGTCCAGCACTGCGCCGCTGGTGGCAGGCGGTTCAGGGGGGCGGCGCACGGGGGCAGCGGCCACCGGCGATGCCACAGCGGCGGCCGTCGCCGGGGCGACTTCCACATCGGCCAACAAGGCGTAACTGCGCCGGAAAGTCTGCGGGCACCCGGCCCGCAACACCACGGTGACAATGGGTTCGGTCACCGGCTCGCTGGCCCGCACCCGCAGGGCACCCACGCCTTCGCCGCCCACCCGGTGCACCGTGGCGGACACGGCCTGGCTGGGCACACGCGCGTCGCCGTACAGCACGGTAGCCTCCAGGCACAGGCCACTGGCCGCTTCCGAGGCGTCGACGCTGCTTTGCACCAGAATGTCGAGGGGTCGCCCGATAATCACCTGGCCTTGCACCGCACCAAGGGACAAGGCCCAGCCCTGCACCGCCGTCACCAGCCACGTGCCGCCCACCGCCAGTTTGAACATTTTGCGTTCCTTGCCCATGACATCGGTCTTGCGTTTTTATTGACGCTACATTCTGGCACATCCCTTTTTTTCATTTCCCACCACAGACCGCATGAACCACACTTTTGAACACGTCGGCATCGTCGGTGCCGGTGCCATGGGTCGGGGCATCGCCCAGATCGCGGCCCAATCCGGCAGCACCGTCTGGCTGTTCGACACCCAACTCGCCGCCGTCGAAGCCTCCATCGCCCTGCTCAACGACACCTGGCTGAAACTGGCCGCAAAAGGCAAGATCACCGCCGAACAGGCGCAGGCCTGCACGGCACGGGTGCGTCCGGCCACCACCCTGGCCGAACTGGCCTCATGCCACCTGGTGGTGGAGGCCGTGATCGAGCGGCTCGACATCAAACGGGCCGTCTTCAAACAGCTGGAAACCGTGCTGGCCGACACCGCGGTGCTGGCCACCAACACCTCGTCGCTGTCGGTCACGGCCATTGCCCACGGCCTGCAGCGGCCGCAGCAGCTGGCGGGCTTCCACTTTTTCAACCCGGTGCCGCTGATGAAGGTGGTGGAGGTGGTCGCCGGCCTGAAAACCGACCCGGCAGTCTGCCAGCGCCTGAGCGCCTACGCCCGCGCCATGGGCCACACCCCGGTGCTGGCGCAGGACACCCCGGGCTTCATCGTCAACCACGCCGGCCGTGGCTACGGCACCGAGGCGCTGCGCCTTGTCGGCGAACAGGTCGCCGACTTCGCCACGGTGGACCGCATCCTGAAGGACCAGATGGGCTTCAAGCTCGGCCCCTTCGAGCTGATGGACCTGACCGCACTGGACGTGTCGCACCCGGTGATGGAATCGATCTACCACCAGTACTACGAGGAAGCGCGCTACCGCCCCAGCGTCATCACCGCACAGCGTCTGGCCGGCGGCCTGCTGGGCAAAAAGGTGGGCGAAGGCTTCTACCGCTACCCCAACGGCCAGGCCGAGGTGCCGCCCGAGCCGCCCGTGCCCACCGTGGCCGAACTGCCGCCGGTGTGGGTACCGGCCCGGGCCGCGCGCCGCGCCGAGTTGTACCAGCTGCTCAAAGACTTGGGGGCCCGCATCGAAACCGCGCAACAGCCGTCCCCGCAGGCGCTGATCCTGGTCGCCCCGCTGGGCCACGACGTGACGACCGTGGCCGCGGTGGAACGGCTGGACGCCAGCCGCACCGTCGGCATCGACATGGTGCTGCCCGACGCGGCCGTCAAGCGCCGGGTGCTGGCCACCAACCCCGCCACCCGGCCCGACATGCGCGACGCCGCCCACGCGCTGTTCGCCCGCGACGGCAAGGCGGTCAGCGTCATCAAGGACAGTGGCGGCTTTGTGACGCAGCGCGTGGTGGCCACCATCGTCAACATCGCCAGCGACATCTGCCAGCAAGGCATCTGCAGCCCGCAGGACCTCGACACCGCGGTGACGCTGGGCCTGGGCTACCCGCTGGGGCCGCTGGCCATGGGCGACAAGCTGGGCCCGACCAGCGTGCTGGAAATCCTGTTCAACCTGCAGACGGTGTACGGCGACCCACGCTACCGCCCCTCGCCCTGGTTGCGCCGCCGCGGCGCCCTGGGCCTGAGCCTGCAACACGTGGAGGCCTGAGATGACCGCCTGCCTCAAAAGCCACAGCGTCGGCGCCACCCTGGTGCTGACCATCAGCAACCCCGAGCACCGCAACGCCCTGGGCCCCGAGATGTACGCCGCCGGCGTCGAGGCTATCAACGCCGCCGACAGCAACCCGGAGGTGCGCTCCATCGTCCTCACCGGCGAGGGCGCGCACTTCTGCGCCGGCGGCAACCTGCAGCGGCTGCTCGGCAACCGCCAGCAGCCGCCCCAGGTGCAGGCCGACAGCATCGAGGGCCTGCACAGCTGGATCGAGGCGGTGCGCAGCGTGGCCAAGCCGGTGGT
>NZ_JAAQQT010000678.1:0-19490 GCF_011742065.1 Aquabacterium sp. A08 | reverse complement strand
CCGCGGGTCAGGTTCAGGAATTCGTTGGTGAAACCGATCAGGCCACGGGCCGGGATGCGGTATTCCAGGCGCACGCGGCCGCGGCCGTCCGGCTCCATGTTCACCAGCTCGCCCTTGCGCTCGCCCAGGGCCTGCATCACGCCGCCCTGGTGGCCTTCTTCGATGTCGGCGGTCACCAACTCGATCGGCTCGCACTTCTCGCCGTCGATCTCGCGGAACACCACGCGCGGCTTGGACACGGCCAGTTCGTAGCCTTCGCGGCGCATGTTTTCCAGCAGGATGGTCAGGTGCAGTTCGCCCCGGCCGGCCACTTCAAAAATGCCGTCTTCGCTGGTTTCCTTCACCCGCAGCGCCACGTTGTGCTGCAACTCTTTCTGCAGGCGGTCCCAGATCTGGCGGCTGGTCACGAACTTGCCTTCGCGGCCGGCCAGCGGGCTGGTGTTGACGCAGAAGTTCATGGTCAGGGTGGGCTCGTCCACCTTGAGCATGGGCAGCGGCTGGGGCTGCAACGGGTCGGTCACGGTCACGCCGATGCCGATGTCGGCGATGCCGTTGATCAGCACGATGTGGCCCGGGCCGGCTTCGGTCACCTGCACACGGTCCAGGCCCTGGAAGGTCAGCACCTGGTTGATACGGCCCTTGATCTGCTTGCCCTCGGGGCCTTCCATCACCAGCACGTCCATGCCGGGCTTGATGGTGCCCTGGCTGATGCGGCCCACGCCGATGCGGCCGACGAAGGTGGAGAAGTCCAGCGCGGAAATCTGCAGCTGCAGCGGCGCGGCCGGGTCGCCCTGCTGGGCCGGCACGTGCTTGAGGATGGTGTTGAACAGGGCCGACATGTCCGGGCCCCACTGTTCGCCCGGTGCGCCCTCTTCCAGCGAGGTCCAGCCGTTGATGCCCGAGGCATAGACCACAGGGAAGTCGAGCTGCTCGTCGGTCGCGCCCAGCTTGTCGAACAGGTCGAACGCGGCGTTGATGACCTTGTCCGGGTTGGCGCCGGGCTTGTCCACCTTGTTCACCACCACGATGGGCTTGAGGCCCAGGGCCAGGGCCTTCTTGGTGACGAAGCGGGTCTGCGGCATCGGGCCTTCCTGGGCGTCGATCAGCAGCACCACGCCGTCCACCATGGACAGGGCGCGTTCCACCTCACCACCAAAGTCGGCGTGGCCCGGGGTGTCCACGATGTTGATGTGGGTGCCTTCCCAGCTCACGGCGCAATTCTTGGCCAGGATGGTGATGCCACGCTCGCGTTCGATGGCGTTGTTGTCCATCACCGTGTCCACGACTTTTTCGTGCTCGGCGAAGGTGCCGCTCTGGCGCAGCAGTTGGTCGACCATGGTGGTTTTGCCGTGGTCGACGTGGGCGATGATGGCGATGTTGCGAATGGGAGTGCTCATGCTTGACTTTCCAGGATTTGTTGAATTTCGATGGGGCTCAACAAGCGCCCCGGTATGAGTTCGCCGGCCTGGGTGTGGGCGGTGCCCAGCAAGGCGGCGGGTTGGGTGCCGTAAACCGCGACACGTTCGGCGTTGGGCCACGGGCCGCGGCGGCGCAGCCCGGTCAGGAAGCGCGCGGCATCTTCACCGGCCAGCGTGACGCGCTCGTGACCGGCCAGCAGGGTGTCGGCCGGCTGCAGCAGCGCGACGCGGTCCGCCTCGGGCAGGGCTTCAAGCTGTTCCAGGGCCACACAACGGTCCAGCCCGAAGTCGCCGGTCTGCACCCGGCGCAGGGCCGACAGGTGCGCACCACAGCCCAGGGCCTGGCCGATGTCCTCGCCCAGCGTGCGGATGTAGGTGCCTTTGCTGCAGCGCACCCGCAGGCGCAGGTACGGCTCGGAACCTTGCAAGTGCAGGTCGAGCAGGTCCAGGTCGTGGATGGTGACCTGGCGCGGCTCACGCGCCACTGCCACGCCAGCCCGGGCGTACTCGTACAGGGCCTTGCCGTCCTTCTTCAGGGCGCTGTGCATGGGCGGGATCTGGGCGATCGGCCCCATGAAGCGGTCCAGCGTTTCCACCACCTGGCCGACGCTGCAGGTGACCGGGCGGGTGTCCAGCGCGGCACCCTCAGCGTCGCCGGTGGTGGTGGTCACCCCCAGGCGCAAGGTGGTTTCGTAGGTTTTGTCGGCGTCCAGGTGCAGCTGGCTGAACTTGGTGGCCGCCCCAAAGCACAGCGGCAGCACGCCGGTGGCCAGCGGGTCCAGCGTGCCGGTGTGGCCGGCTTTTTCGGCGCGCAGCAACCACTTGACCTTTTGCAAGGCCTGGTTGCTGGACAGCCCCAGCGGTTTGTCGAGCAGCACCACCCCGTGCACGGGGCGACGCTGCACCCGTGCACGAGTCGCAGCCGTCATGTCACTCGTCGTCCTTGGCGCGCGATGCTACCGCTTTGGCGATCAGGGCATTCATGTCCGCCGCACGCTCGGTGGTGCGGTCGAACAGGAAGTGCAGCGTCGGCACGGTGTGGATGTGCAACCGCTTGAACAGGCCGTTGCGCAAAAAACCCGCCGCCTGGTTCAAGGCCTCCTGGGTTTCCTGCGGGTCACCGATGAGCACACTGAAGTACACCTTGGCGTGCGCGTAGTCGGGCGTGACCTCCACCGCTTGCAACGTGACCATGCCCACGCGCGGGTCTTTCAACTCGCGCGCGATCAGTTCGGTCAGATCGCGCTGGATCTGATCGGCCACTTTGAAGCTGCGGTTGGCCGCAGAGGACTTTTTCGCGGGCATGGCTTACAGCGTCCGGGCGATTTCCTTGATCTCGAACAGCTCGAGGATATCGCCTTCCTTGATGTCGTTGTAGTTCTTGAGCTTGATGCCGCACTCGAAGCCTTCCTTGACTTCCTTGACATCGTCCTTCATGCGCTTCAACGACTCCAACTCGCCGGTGTAGACCACCACGTTGTCGCGCAGCAGGCGGAAATGCGCCGTGCGGGTGACGTGGCCGTGCGTGACCATACAACCCGCAATGGTGCCGATCTTGGTCGCCACGATGACGTTGCGGATCTCGGCGGTGCCGATGACTTCTTCGCGCTTTTCCGGTGCCAACATGCCCGACATGGCGGCCTTCAGCTCGTCCACCGCGTCGTAAATGATGTTGTAGTAGTGGATCTGGACGTCGTTGCCTTCGGCCAGCTTGCGCGCGCCCACGTCGGCGCGCACGTTGAAGCCGATCACCATGGCCTTGGACGCGATCGCCAGGTTGATGTCGGATTCACTGATGCCGCCCACACCGGCGTACACCAGTTGCACGCGGATCTCGTCGGTGGACAGCTTGAGCAGCGACGCGGCCAGCGCTTCCTGCGAACCTTGCACGTCCGACTTGATGATGATGGGCAGGGTCTGCACCTCGCCGGCGGCCATGTCGGAGAAGATGTTCTCCATCTTCGCGGCCTGTTGGCGGGCCAGCTTGGTGTTACGGAACTTGCCGGCACGGTAGGTGGCGATTTCACGGGCACGGCGCTCGTCGAGCATGACCATGAAGTCGTCGCCGGCCTGCGGCACCTCGGCCAGACCCTGGATTTCCACCGGAATGGACGGACCGGCCTCCTTGGCGGGCTTGCCGTTTTCGTCCAGCATGGCGCGCACGCGGCCCGAGGTCTGGCCCGCCAGCACCACGTCGCCCACTTTCAGCGTGCCAGACTGCACCAGCACGGTCGCGACCGCGCCCTTGCCCTTGTCCAGGCGGGCTTCGATCACCAGGCCCTTGGCGTTGGCTTCCACCGGCGCCTTCAGTTCCAGGATTTCGGCCTGCAGCAGCACCTGCTCCAGCAGCGAATCCACGCCCTCACCGGTCTTGGCCGACACGCCCACGAAGGGCACGTCACCGCCGAACTCTTCCGGCACCACTTCTTCGGCCACCAGCTCGGAACGCACGCGCTCCAGGTTGATGCCGGGTTTGTCGATCTTGGTCAGGGCCACGACCATGGGCACCCCAGCCGCTTTCGCGTGCTTGATGGCTTCCTTGGTCTGCGGCATCACGCCGTCGTCGGCGGCACACACGAGGATGACGATGTCGGTCGCCTGGGCACCGCGGGCCCGCATGGCGGTGAACGCCTCGTGGCCCGGGGTGTCAAGGAAGGACACCATGCCACGCGGCGTGTCCACGTGGTAGGCACCGATGTGCTGGGTGATGCCACCGGCTTCGCCCGCCGCCACTTTGGAGCGGCGGATGTAGTCCAGCAGCGAAGTCTTGCCGTGGTCGACGTGGCCCATCACGGTCACCACCGGGGCGCGTGGCAGGGCCTCGGCCTGGGTCGCCACTTCCTCGTCGGCGAAGGCTTCCGGGTCGTCCAGCGCGGCCACCACGGCCTTGTGGCCCAGTTCTTCCACCACGATCATGGCGGTGTCTTGGTCCAGTGGCTGGTTGATGGTGGCCATCTGGCCCAATTTCATCAGCTGCTTGATCACCTCGGACGACTTGAGCGACATCTTGTGCGCCAGTTCGGCCACGGTGATGGTCTCGGGCACGTGCACCTCGATGACCTTGGCTTCCACCGCCGGGGCAAACGACGAAGCGCCCTGGTTGCGGTCGTCGCGCCCACCGCGGCGGCCGCCGCCTTTGGGGCCGGCGCGCCAGTTGTTGCCGCCCGGACGCGCACCGCCGGTGTCGCCGCGGGTCTTGAGTTCTTTCTTCTTGGCGGCGTCGTCTTTCCAGGTGGACGAGAGGGCTTCGGACTTGACCTCTTTCTTGCCACCGGCCGGGGCGGCTGCCTGGCCGGGCTTGGCGGTCGTGCCGGCCGGCTTGTGCAGCGTGCCCTTGAGGGCGGCCTTGGCATCGGCCGCCGGCTTGGCCTCTTCGGGCTTCTTGGCCACCATCACTTTCTTGGGAGCGGCCATCATGGCGCGGATGGCCTCGGCCTCGGCCAGGGCCTTGCGGCGGCGCTCGTCCAGGTCGCGGGCGCGCTCGGCCTCGGCCTGCTTTTCGGCGTCCTGGCGTTGCTTGGCCTGCAACTCGGCCTCGGCCCGGGCCTGGGCGGCCGCCTGGGCCGCGGCTTGCGCCGCGGCGTCGGGGGCCGGCGCAGCGGCTGGGGTCGCTGACAGCGCCGCCTGGGCGGATTCACGGGCGGCGCGCTCGGCCGCTTCCTGGGCGGCACGGGCTTCGGCCTCGGCGCGCTCGCGCTGGGCCTCGGCGGCGGCGCGGGCTTCCTGCTCTTCGCGTTCGCGGCGCTTCTGGGCCAGCTCTTCCTCCTGGCGCTGCAGCAGCTCGGCCTGGTGGCGCGCTTCTTCCTCGCGGCGGGCCAGTTCTTCGGTGTCCACCGCCGGGGTGGTGTCTTCCACCTCCTCGGCGCCGGTGGGCTCGTCGTCGCGCTTGATGAAGGTGCGCTTCTTGCGCACCTCCACCTGGATGGTGCGGGCCCGGCCGGTGGCGTCGGCCTGCTTGATCTCGGTGGTCGACTTCTTGGTCAACGTGATCTTCTTGCGCTCGGCGCTGGCCGTGCCGTGGCTGGCCTGCAGGTAGCTCAAGAGCTTGTGCTTGTCCGATTCGGCGATCGGGTCGGTGCCGGCGTTCTTCTGCACCCCGGCGCTGGCCAGTTGCTCCAGCAGCAGCGAGGTGGGTTTGTTCAATTCAGCGGCGAATTCTGCGACGGTGTTGCTAGACATAGATGTGTTACTCCGTGGGGCCTCCGCGATCAGGATTGAGCGTTGGCTGCGTCACCGGAAAACCAGTGCGCGCGCGCTTTCATGATCAGGGCCGTCGCTTCTTCAGCCGTCTGCCCAGTGATGTCGGTCAACTCGTCGGTGGCCAAGTCGGCCAGGTCGTCGAGGCTGTGCACGCCGGCGTCGGCGAGCTTGGCGATCAGGTCAGTGGTCATGCCGTCCAGACCGCGCAGGTCCTGCGACACCGACTCGACGCTTTCTTCCTTGGCGATTTCCATCGTCAGCAAGGCGTCCTTGGCGCGGGCGCGCAGTTCATTCACCGTGTCCTCGTCGAAGGACTCGATCTCAAGCATTTCCTGCAGCGGCACGTAGGCCACCTCTTCCAGGCTGGCGAACCCTTCTTCGATCAGGATGTCGGCGATCTCCTGGTCCACGTCCAGCTTGGCCATGAACAGGCTGCGGATGGCGTTGGACTCTTCGGCCTGTTTCTGGGCCGACTCGTCGGCCGTCATGATGTTGATCTTCCAGCCGGTCAGGTCGGAAGCCAGGCGCACGTTCTGGCCGCCACGGCCGATGGCGATGGCCAGGTTTTCCTCGTCCACCACCACGTCCATGGCGTGGCGCTCCTCGTCCACCACAATGGACTGCACGTTGGCCGGGGCCAGCGCGCCGATGACGAACTGCGCTGGGTCGTCGGACCACAGCACGATGTCCACCCGCTCACCGGCGAGTTCGTTGGTCACGCCGTTGACGCGCGAACCGCGCACGCCGACGCAGGTGCCGATGGGATCGATGCGCTTGTCGTGCGACAGCACCGCGATTTTGGCGCGGCTGCCCGGGTCGCGGGCGCAGGTCTTGATCTCCAGCAGGCCCTGCTCGATTTCGGGCACTTCCTGGCGGAACAGCTCGATCATGAACTCGGGCGCGGAGCGGCTCAGCAGGATGGGCGCGCCGCGCAGCGTCAGGTCCACCTCCATGATCATGGCGCGGACGCGGTCGCCGCTGCGGAAGTTTTCCTTGGGGATCATCTCGCCGCGCTTGAGGCGGCCTTCGACCCGACCGCTCTCGACGATCACGTCGCCCTTGTCCATGCGCTTGACGGTGCCGACGAAGATTTTTTCGCCACGGCTCATGAAGTCGTTGAGCAGCATTTCGCGCTCGGCGTCGCGGATGCGCTGCAGGATGACCTGCTTGGCGGCCATGGCGCCGATGCGGCCGATGGGGACGCTCTCGATCGGTTTTTCGATGTAGTCACCGACCTGGATGCCGGGCACGTCTTCGGCCACGTCGGAGTACAGTTCCTCGGCGTCCGGGTTCTGCAGACCGGCCTCGTCGGGCACCACCAGCCAGCGGCGGAAGGTTTCGTAGGCCCCGCTGTCGGGGTCGATGGACACGCGGATGTCCACCTCACCTTTGTGCAGCTTCTTGGTGGCCGAGGCCAGCGCGGACTCCACGGCGCCCAGCACCACGTCGCGCTCCACGTTCTTCTCGCGCGAGATCGCATCGATCAACATCAACATTTCGCGATTCATTTCACTCGCCTGCCTTTCCAATCTGCTGCTTGAGGGTTTTGTCTTCTGCTTCTGGGTCGGTGCCGGCCGGAGCGGCGTCACGCCCTTTGAAATTCACAATCGGGGCCAGGCGGGCGTCGCGCACTTCGTCCAGCGTGAAGCCCAGCGCGTGCATCGGCAGCGGCTTGGCCTTCTTGCTGACGCGCTGGCCCGGCTTGCGCTCGGGCTCGTCGGTCCAGACGATCTGCCAGGAGGTGCCGTCATCGGCCCGCTCCAGGGTGCCGCGGAACTTCTTGCGGTTGGCGGCCATGCCGGGGCCAGCCGCCTCGCCGATCGCTTCCTTGAGCGTGATGTCCACCACCTCGCCAGCAAAGCGGACGTAGTCCACCTCGTGGCGCAGCGGCCGGTCGATGCCGGGCGAGCCGACCTCCAGCCGCTTGTAATCGACGTTTTCCACCTCCAGCAGGTACTGGAGCTGGCGGGTGACCGTTTCGCAGTCCTCCACCGTCACAAAGCGCACCTGCGGGTCGGCCGGGTCCCAGGGCCAGTCGATGGTGACGCGCAACAGTCCCCCGGGGGACCGCTCCAGGTCCACCAGGTCGTAACCCAGACCGGTCACGGTCTGCTCCAGGGTCTGCTGCCAACTCATGCGTTCGATGCTCTTGCCTATGCCAACGGGGCCGGCGACACGCGCCACCCGACCGATTCGATTTGCGATCGACCAAAAAAAAAGGGCCGGTAAATACCCGCCCGTTTGGTCGTGAAGCTGCTATTCTAGCACTGGCTGCTGCGTTTTGCAGCACATTTCATGCCCGTTGCCACACAAACATGATCGACGTCTATTCCTGGCCCACCCCGAATGGGCACAAAGTCCACATCATGCTGGAAGAATGCGGCCAGCAACTCGGCCGCGACTGGCAGGTTCACCCCATCAACATCGGGGCAGGCGACCAGTTCCAGCCCGACTTTCTGCGCATCAGCCCCAACAACAAGATCCCGGCGCTGGTGGACCCGAACGGCCCCGACGGCCAGCCGATCGCGCTGTTCGAGTCCGGCGCCATCCTGCTCTACCTGGCCCAGAAATTCCAGTGCCTGCTGCCCGCCAGCGAGCGGGCGCGGCTGGAGGCGTTGCAGTGGCTGATGTTCCAGATGGGCGGCGTCGGCCCCATGCTAGGCCAGGCGCACCACTTCCGCATCTACGCGCCGGAAAAAATCGGCTACGCCATCGACCGCTACACCAACGAGGCCAAACGCCTGTACGGCGTGATGGAGCGGCGCCTGCAAACCAGCCCCTACCTGGGCGGCGCCGAGTACAGCGTGGCCGATGTCGCCGTGTACCCCTGGCTGCGCAGCTGGCAGAACCAGGGCATAGACTGGGCCGATTACCCCACCCTGAAAGCCTGGTTCTACAGCGTGGGCGCCCGCCCGGCGGTGCAGCGCGGCGTGCAGGTGCTGGCCGATGCCCACAAACCACTGACCGACGAACGCGCCCGGGCCGCCCTGTTCGGCGCCCAGCAATACCAGCCCCGATAAAGTTCATGGCCCCGGCCAAACGCCCGGCACAAGCGGCTACAATGCGAGCTTCGTCGGAGCGTAGCGCAGCCTGGTAGCGCATCTGCTTTGGGAGCAGAGGGTCGCGAGTTCGAATCCCGCCGCTCCGACCATTTTCTTTTCACCCCTACTGCCCGTAGCTCAACTGGATAGAGCAGCTGCCTTCTAAGCAGCAGGTCGGGGGTTCGAGTCCCTCCGGGCAGGCCACACACGGGTTTGCGGGAGCACCATGACCGTCACGTTCAAAGATGCCTCGGGCATCGCCGCCATGCGCATCGCCGGCCGATTGGCCGCCGAGGTGCTCGACCACCTCACCCCTTTCGTGCGCCCGGGCGTCACCACCAACGAGCTGGACCGGCTGGCGCACGACTACATCGTCAACGTGCAGCAGGCCATCCCGGCGCCGCTGAACTACGACCCCAGCGGCCACAACCCCTACCCCAAAAGCATCTGCACCTCGGTCAATTCGGTGATCTGCCACGGCATCCCGAACGACAAGCCGCTGAAAAAAGGCGACGTGGTCAACATCGACGTCACCGTCATCAAAGACGGCTGGCACGGCGACACCAGCCGCATGTTCCACGTCGGTGAGGTGCCGATCGCGGCCAAGCGCCTGTCCACCATCACCTACGAGGCGATGTGGAAAGGCATCGAACTGGTGCGCCCCGGCGTGCGCCTGGGCGACATCGGCTCGGCCATCCAGCGGTTTGCGGAGGCCGCCGGTTACTCGGTGGTGCGCGAGTTCTGCGGCCACGGCATCGGGCAGAAGTTCCACGAGGACCCGCAGATCCTGCACTACGGCAAACCGGGCACGGGCATGGAAATCCAGGCCGGCATGGTGTTCACCATCGAGCCCATGATCAACCAGGGCAAGCGCGACATCCGCGAGATGGGCGACGGTTGGACCATCGTCACCAAGGACCGCTCGCTGTCGGCCCAGTGGGAACACACGGTGCTGTGCACCGACACCGGCTACGAGGTGCTGACCGTTTCGGCCGGCACGCCGCCCCCACCGGCCTTCGTCCAAACCGCCCTCACCGCCTGAGGCGGGCACCGGCCCCGCTTGCCGGGGCGTGCGTTTCAGCCGTTTGCCTGTGGAGCCCCTGCCCCCATGACGCCCGACACCCCCAGCGCCCCCGCGCGCGACACCACCCAGGCGCTGCGCCAGTCGTACCGCGACGGCAAAGCCGACGTGCTGCGCCAGATCGACGCTATCAAGGGCAGCCCCCGTGCCATCCACGCCCGGCTGCGGCAACTGGCCCGGCTGACCGATGGCGTCCTGCGCCACCTGTGGCAGCAGGCCGGCCTGCCCGCCTCGTTTGCGCTGGTGGCGGTCGGCGGTTATGGGCGTGGCGAGCTGTTCCCCTATTCCGACGTGGACGTGCTGCTGCTGATCCCGCCCGGCACGGCCCTGGACACCCAGCCCGAGGTGAAGACGGCGGTGGAAGGCTTCATCGGCCGGTGCTGGGACGTGGGGCTGGAAATCGGCTCCAGCGTGCGCACCCTGGACGAGTGCGTGGGCGAGGCCCAGGCCGATGTGACGGTGCAGACCTCGCTGCTGGAGAGCCGGCTGCTGGCCGGACCGGCCTCGGCCTACCGGGCGCTGGTGTGCCAGTTGAACGACGCGATGGACCCGCTGGCCTTTCTCGGCGCCAAGCGGCTGGAGATGCGCCAGCGCCACCAGCGCTTCGAGAACACCCCCTACGCGCTGGAGCCCAACTGCAAGGAGTCGCCCGGGGGCCTGCGCGACCTGCAGGTGGTGCTGTGGGTGGCCAAGGCCTCGGGCTTGGGCCGCACCTGGGACGAACTGGCCCGCCGCGGCCTGGCCACCGCGCTGGAGGCGCGCCAGCTCAAGGCCAACGAGGCCCTGCTCAGCCTCATCCGCGCCCGGCTGCACCTGCTGGCCCGGCGGCGCGAGGACCGGCTGATCTTCGACCTGCAGACCCCGCTGGCCGAGTCGTTCGGCTACAAGGCCCAGATCGACACCGCTGGCCAGTACGGCCCCGCGCGCCGGGCGCGCCGGGTCAGTGAGGCGCTGATGCGCCGCTATTACTGGGCGGCCAAGGCCGTGACCCAGCTCAACCAGATCCTGATGCTCAACATCCAGGAGCGGCTGGAGAGCGACGAGCGCGGTGACCCAGTACCGCTGCGCCCGATCAACGAGCGCTTTCTGGACAAAGGTGGCATGCTGGAGGTGGCCAGCGACCACCTCTACCTGCAGCAGCCCCACGCCATTCTGGAAACCTTCCTGCTGTATCAGACCACGGTCGGCATCAAGGGCCTGTCGGCGCGCACGCTGCGGGCGCTGTACAACGCCCGGCCCATCATGAACGCGGCCTTCCGCCGCGACCCGGTCAACCGCGCCACCTTCGTGCAAATTTTGCAGCAGCCCGAAGGCATCACCCACGCCTTCCGGCTGATGAACGAGACCTCGGTGTTGGGACGCTACCTGTGGGTGTTCCGCGGCACGGTGGGGCAGATGCAGCACGACCTGTTCCACGTGTACACCGTGGACCAGCACATCCTGATGGTGCTGCGCAACGTGCGGCGCTTTTTCATCCCCGAGCATTCGCACGAATACCCGTTCTGCTCGGGCCTGGCCGCCGGCTGGGACAAGCCGTGGATCCTGTACGCGGCCGCGCTGTTCCACGACATCGCCAAGGGCCGAGGCGGCGACCACTCCGAACTGGGCGCGCACGAGGTCAAGGCCTTCGCCCGTCAGCACGGCATCGCCCGGGCCGACGCCGAGCTGGTCTGCTTCCTCGTGGCCGAGCACCTGACCATGAGCCGCATCGCCCAGAAAGAAGACCTGAGCGACCCGGATGTGATCGCGGCCTTTGCACAGCGGGTGGGCAACGAACGCCGCCTGACCGCGCTCTACCTGCTCACGGTGGCCGACATCCGCGGCACCAGCCCCAAGGTCTGGAACGCGTGGAAGGGCAAGCTGCTGGAAGACCTGTTCCGCGCCACGTTGCGGGTGCTGGGCGGCGGTTCGCCCGACCCGGACGCGTTGGTGGAGGCCCGCAAGCGCGAGGCGCTGACCACCCTGGCGCTGCACGCCCAGCCGCACATGGCGCACAAGGTGCTGTGGGACCAGCTGGACGTGAGCTACTTCATGCGCCAGCCGGCCGACGAAATCGCCTGGCACACCCGGCACATCTCGCGGGCGCTGGCCCAGCGGGCCGCCCCCGACACCCCGGTGACGGTGGTGCGGGCGCGGCTGTCGCCGGTGGGCGAAGGCCTGCAGGTGCTGGTCTACACCCGCGACCAGCCCGACCTGTTCGCGCGCATCTGCGGCTATTTCGACGAAGCGGGCTTCAGCATCCTGGACGCGCGGGTGCACACCACCCAGAACGGCTACGCGCTGGACTCTTTCCAGGTGGCCACCACCACCCTGGAAGAACACTACCGCGAACTGGTGGCCATGGTGGAGAACGAACTGCCTCTGGCGCTGAACGCGGCCGGCCCGCTGCCCACGCCCAGCCGGGGCCGGCTGTCGCGCCGGGTCAAGAGCTTTCCGGTGGTGCCGCGCGTGGAATTGCAACCCGACGACAAGGGCCAGCGCTGGCTGCTCAGCGTGTCGGCCAGCGACCGCCATGGCCTGCTCTACAGCATCGCCCGGGTGCTGGCGCGGCACCAGGTCAACCTGCAGCTGGCCAAGGTCAGCACCCTGGGGGAGCGGGTGGAGGACACCTTCCTCATCAGTGGTCCGGCCCTGCACGTGAACCGCGAACAGGCCCTGCTGACCAACGAGCTGCTGGAAGTGCTGGAAGACACGCGCTGACCCCGGGCCCCTTGGGGCAAGACCTGAGACCCGGCGGTCCTGGCCCGGGTTACAGTGGGGCACAGGGCGCAGCGGCGCCCCGCTTGCCCAGGAGGACCCCATGCCACACCGCCCCCCGACCCCCAGCCAGGCCCGCGTGGCACCCGCCACCCAGTTGCAAAATACCCACCGCTGGCGCGCCGCCGTGGCCCTGCTTCTGGCGGGTGCCGCGCTCTGGTGGGCCACCCCGGCGCAGGCGCAGGGCGCGGCCATTTTCCGCGGCGCCGACCTGGCGCTGGGCGAGCAGCTGATCCAGCAGCACCGCTGTGCGCAATGCCACGCCGAGAAGGTGGGCGGCGACGGCAGCGGCATCTACCGCCCGCTGGGCCGGATCAACACCGCTGGCCTGCTGCGCGGCATGGTCGAGCAGTGCAACGCCATGCTCAACTTCCAGATGTTCCCGGAAGAAGTCACGGCCGTGGCTGCGGTGCTCAACCGCGACCACTACCGCTTCCAGGACTGAAGCGGTTCAGCCCCCGTCGACCGGGGCGGCCTGCAACAAGGCCCGCAGGCCGGCCTCGTCGATGACGCGCACGCCCAGCTCGCGCGCCTTGTCGAGCTTGCTACCGGCCTCGGCACCGGCCAGCACGGCGTGTGTTTTCTTGCTCACCGAGCCACTGACCTTGCCACCGGCGCCTTCGATCAAGGCCTTGGCCTGGTCGCGCGACAGGGTAGGCAGGGTGCCGGTAAGCACCCAGGTCTGACCGGCCAGCCACTGGGGCGCGTCGGACGCGGCGCCGCCCTCCTCCCAATGCACACCGCAAGCCTGCAGCTGTGCCACCACCTCGCGGTTGTGCGGCTGCTGGAAAAACGTGTGCACGCTCTTGGCCACCACCGGCCCGATGTCACGCACCTCCAGCAGCTGCTCAGGACTGGCCTCCATCAGCCGGTCCAGGCCGCCGAAATGGCGCGCGAGTTCGCGGGCCGTGGCTTCGCCCACGTGGCGGATGCCCAAGGCAAACAAAAACCGGGGCAGCGTGGTCTGCTTGGACGCTTCCAGCGCCTGCAACAGGTTGGTGGCCGACTTGTCGGCCATGCGGTCCAGGCGCGCCAGGGCGTTGAGCCCCAGCCGGTACAGGTCGGGCACACCCCGCACCATGCCTTCGTCCACCATCTGGTCGACGAGTTTGTCGCCCAGGCCTTCGATGTCCATGGCGCGCCGCTGCGCGTAGTGCAGGATGGCCTGCTTGCGCTGGGCAGGGCAGAACAGGCCACCGCTGCAGCGGTGGTTGGCCTCCTCGGCCTCGCGCACCACCGCGCTGCCGCACACCGGGCACACGGCCGGCATGCGGAACACGGGTCCGCGGGCCGCGGCGGTGAACAGATCGGCCTGGGGCGTGTCCTCCGGCCCTGCGTGATCGGCGGAGGCCTCGGCACGGGCGCTGGGCACGACCGCCACCACTTCGGGGATCACGTCCCCCGCGCGCCGCACGATCACCGTGTCGCCCACCCGGACGTCCTTGCGCAGCACCTCGTCCTCGTTGTGCAGGGTGGCGTTGGTCACGGTGACGCCGCCGACAAAGACCGGTGCCAGCTTGGCCACCGGCGTCAGCTTGCCGGTGCGGCCCACCTGCACGTCTATGCCCAGCACCGTGGTCATCTGCTCCTGGGCCGGGTATTTGTGGGCCACGGCCCAGCGCGGCTCGCGGGTCACGAAGCCCAGCGCGCGTTGCCAATCCAGCCGGTCCACCTTGTAAACCACGCCATCGATGTCGAACGGCAGGCGGTCGCGCTGCGCCCCCAGGCGGCGGTGGTAGGCCACCAGTTCTTCCACCCCGTGGCAGCGGGCCACCGCGTCGGAGACCGGAAAACCCCAGTCGCGCAGCGCCAGCAGCGTGTCGTGGTGGCTGCTCCAGCGCGGACCGCCGGCGTCCGGCGGGCTGACCTCGCCCACGCCGTAGGCGAAAAAGCTCAAGGGACGCGACGCCGCGATGGCCGGGTCCAGCTGCCGCACCGCCCCGGCTGCGGCGTTGCGCGGGTTGACAAAGGTTTTTTCGCCCTTCGCGCCGGCGGCGATGCGCTCGCGCTGGCGCTCGTTGAGTGCCTCGAAATCGTCGCGGCGCATGTAGACCTCGCCGCGCACCTCCAGCACCGGGGGCACGGCGCGGGCCTGGGCCTGCAGCCGCAGCGGCACCTGGCCGATGGTGCGGATGTTCTGCGTCACGTCCTCGCCCAGCTCGCCGTCGCCGCGGGTGGCGGCCTGCACCAGCACGCCGTCCTCGTAGCGCAGGCTCATGGCCAGCCCGTCGAACTTGGGTTCCGCCACATACGCCACCGGCGGGTCGGCCGGGGTCAGTTCCAGCTCCTTGCGCACGCGGTCGTCGAAGGCCCGCGCACCGCTGGCCTCGGTGTCGGTTTCGGTGCGGATGCTGAGCATCGGCACCCGGTGGCGCACGGTGGCAAAACCGTCGAGCACGCGCCCCCCCACGCGCTGGGTCGGGGAGTCCGGTGTGACCCAGTCCGGGTGGGCCGCCTCCAGCGCCTGCAGGGCCTGGAACAGGCGGTCGTACTCGGCGTCGGGAATTTCAGGCGCGTCCAGCACGTAATAACAGTGGGCGTGGTGGTGCAATTGCTGGCGCAGCCATTGCAGGCGCTGGGCGTCGTCGGCGGGCAGGTCGGTCATACAGGCGGGGGCGGGCAGCCCACGGGGGCGTGAACAACCCGCCATCATAGTGGCGGGCCCGCAGCGGTCAAACCCGGAACTGCACTTTGGCGCGCTGGGCGTAGCGGTTGGTCCAGGCCAGGTCCAGGTTCTGCTGGCCCAGCGCCACCGGCAGGCGCAGGCGGTCCAACGCGCGCAACACGTTGCGCGGCGCCTGCTCGGCAAACAGGCCGTCCACCGCCAGGGTTTCGCGCGAACGGGCGAAGGCCGCCAGAAACAGGCCACGGTCACCGTCCATCCAGCCCTCGGGCAGGTGGCGCAACAGGTCGATCGGGGCAGCGGTGTGCAGCCACTTGAGCGCCCGCACCACCGCGTTGGTCAGGCCCTGCACCAGTTCGGGCTCGCGCTCCACCCAGTGCAAGGGCGCACTCAGGCAGGTGCAGGCCACCGGGCCGCCAAACACGAGGTCGCTGTCGCGCAGCGTGCGGGTGTCGCTCACCACCCGAATCGTTCCCCGCTGCTCCAGCCGGGTAATAAGAGGGTCGGTGTAGCTCAGCGCCTCGACCTCGCCCCGCTCCAGCGCGTCCTGGGCGTCCTGGGCCTGGGCGAATTCGATGAAATGCACGTCGTGCGGACGCAGGCCGGCCCGCATCAGCACCAGTTGGGCGATGCGGTGGCCGAGCGAGCCGGAGGCCGCCACGCCGACGCGCGCGCCCACCAGATCGGACACCCCGGTTTCGGGCTGCTGGTGCCGCGCCGACACCGCCAACACCACCTGCGGCGAACGTGACAACAGGGCGAACGCCTGGTGCATGCGCCCCTGGGCGTTGAGGTAGAGGGTGCGCTCGAACGTGCCCGCAAACACCTGGGCCGGCCAGTCGGCCAGTTCGGGCAAGGTGTGGCGCGAGGCAGCCACGTCCTGCAGCGTCACCGCCAGGCCCTCGTCGGCAAAGTAACCCAGGCGAGCGGCCAGCACCAGGGGCAGGAGCTTGAGATGGCCGGTGGCCTGCGCCGTGACCACGACCGGTCGCAGGCCCGCCGGCGCGGCCGCCGCACCGGCGCCCAAGGCACTGGCCAAACCCCAACCCAACACCGTTCGCCGCTGCATCGCCACCACCCCTTCTGTGAAAACCCGGCGTTCTGGCGACGCCGTGCTGGGCAGAATACGGGGAAATGCTGCTGTGCAGCATCGGGATTGGCCCGAAGCGGGAAAGTCCCAATCGGGTCAACCCTGATGAAAATGATTCACCGGCGGTCGGCCAGGGCGTGGGCGATGGTGCCCAGGTCCACGTACTCCAATTCGCTGCCGATGGGCACGCCTCGGGCCAAACGTGTGACCTGGAGGCCCAGGCTTTTGACGATGTGTCCGATCACATGGGCGGTGGCTTCCCCCTCGGCGGTGAAGTTGGTGGCCAGGATGACTTCGCGCACCGCCACTGTGTCGGCGTGCTGCAACCGTTCGACCAATTGCACCACGCCAATGTCCTGCGGGCCGATGCCATCGAGCGGGCTGAGCCGCCCCATCAGCACGTAGTACAAGCCGCGAAACGCCCCGGTGCGCTCCAGCGCGGCCTGGTCGGCCGGGGTTTCCACCACGCACAGCAAACCGTGGTCGCGTTGCGGGTCGAGGCAGGTCGCGCACACCTCGTCCTCGGTGAAGGTGTGGCACAGGCGGCAGTGGCGCAAGGCCCCGGCGGCCTGCTGCAGAGCCTGGGCCAGGTGCAGGGCACCGTCGCGGTCGTGCTGCAGCAGGTGGAAGGCCATGCGCGACGCCGACTTGACCCCCACCCCCGGCAGGCACTGCAGCGCCCGCACCAGCGCGTCCAGCGTCTGGGCGCTGGCCACCGTCAGAACGGGAACTTCATGCCACCGGGCAGGCCCGGCATGCCGGCGGTGATCTTGCCCATTTTTTCCTGGCTGGTCTCTTCGGCCTTGCGCACGGCGGCGTTGAAGGCCGCGGCCACCAGGTCCTCCAGCATGTCCTTGTCGTCGGGCAGCAGGCTGGGGTCGATGGTGACGCGCTTGACGTCGTGCTTGCAGGTCATCACGACCTGGACCAGGCCGGCACCGGATTCGCCGGTGACCTCGATGTGCGCCAGCTCGTCCTGGGCCTTCTTGAGGTTGTCCTGCATGGCCTGGGCCTGCTTCATGAGACCGGCGAGTTGTCCTTTGTTGAACATGGAATTCCTTGTGATGAAAAGTGAAATCAGAGGGCCTGGATGCTACCGGGCACGATTTTGCCGCCAAAGTCGCGCAGCATCGCCTGCACAAAGGGGTCTTGGCGCAGGTGGTCTTCGGCGTCGCGCAGGCGCGCGGCGGCGGCGGCGGCCAGGCGCTTGGCGGGGGAGTCGTCCACCGGACCCACGGCCAGTTCCAGGCGCACCGGGTGGCCCGCCGCCGCCAGGGCGGCCTGCAGGCGGTCGCGGGTGCTGGGCTGCATCAGGGTGGCGCCGGGCACCTGCAACTGCCAGGCGCCTTCGCGCTGCGCCACCAGACAGGACTGCAGGGCCAGCTCGCGCACGAGGGCCGTCACCGCGTCGGTGGCGACCAGTTGCTGCACCAATTGGAACCAGAAGTCGCCCAGTTCGGCCGGCACACTGGGCAGCGGTGAGGCTTGGGGCGCGGCAGGTGGCGCCACGGCTGGTTCGTGACGGGGCGAGACCGCCAACCCGGGCCCGGCCGCATCGAGGTTGATGGCCACAGGCTCGGTCACCGGCTCGGCGGGCTCAGGCGGTGGCGCTTTGTCCACTGCAGGCCTGGGAGGGGCCACCTGCGTGGCGGTGGCGGTGGTGCTGGGGGGCGGCAGCTCGGGGAGCCCGCGGTCGCTCGTCCCTGGGCCTGGCGCAAGGGCAATGGTTTCGACCGAAACAGGCGTTGGCGTTGGCGAGGCTGGGCCCGGGGTTGCAGACACCATCACCGCCTGCGGCCGCACCGCGGCCAGCTCAGGCGCCGCCGACGGCCGTTTCAGAGTTTTTTTTTCCGCCTCGGGCCGAAACGCCAGCAGCCGCAACAGCACCATGGTCAGGGCGGCGTACTCGTCGGGGGCCAGCCCCAGTTCGCCCCGGCCGTGCAGGCACAGGCTGTAGAGCAGCTGGGTGTCGTCGGGGGGCAACACCGTTGCCAGCTGCTGCAGGCGCACTTCGTCGGGGTCGTCGCCGGCGGCCGCAGCAGACACCATCTGGGCCACGGCCATACGCTGCAGCAGGCCCACCATCTCTTCCAGGGTGGACGCGGCGCCAAAACCCTGCAGGCGCAGCGCCTCCACCGTCTGCACCACGGTGCCCCCGTCGCCAGCAGCCAACGCCTCCAACAGCGTCCAGACGTGGCTGCGGTCCACCGCTCCCAGCATCTGGCGCACGGTGGCTTCCTGCAACTGGCCGCCACCAAAGGCAATCGCCTGGTCGGTCAGGCTCAGGGCATCGCGCATGGAACCGCGCGCCGAACGGGCCAGCAGCCGCAAGGCCCCGGGCTCGGCCGCCACCTGCTCGGCGGCCAGCACGTGCGCCAGGTGCTCGCGCACCGTGTCGGGCGCCATCGGCCGCAGGTTGAACTGCAGGCAACGGCTGAGCACCGTCACCGGCACCTTTTGCGGGTCGGTGGTGGCCAGCACGAACTTGAGGTACTCGGGCGGCTCCTCCAGCGTCTTCAACATGGCGTTGAAGGCGGTGTTGGTGAGCATGTGCACTTCGTCGATCATGAAGACCTTGAAGCGCCCCTGCACCGGCTTGTACACGGCCTGCTCCAGCAGGCTCTGCACCTCGTCCACGCCGCGGTTGGAGGCGGCGTCGAGTTCGGTGTAGTCCACAAAGCGGCCGGTGTCGATGTCGCGGCAGGCGTCGCACACACCACACGGCGTGGCGGTGATGCCGCCCTGCCCGTCCGGCCCGGTGCAATTGAGCGACTTGGCCAAAATGCGTGACACCGTCGTCTTGCCCACGCCGCGCGTGCCGGTGAACAGGTAGGCGTGGTGCAGACGCCGGGTGGTCAGCGCGTTGCCCAAGGCCTGCACCACGTGCTCCTGCCCCACCATCTCGGCGAAGTTCTTGGGGCGGTATTTGCGGGCCAGGACGACATAGGACATGCGGGGATTCTATCTGTCGCATACAATCGCTCTCGACGGGCCTTCCCGCATGGTGAAGCGGCCAACCGGGTCAGGTGGGGAACCAAGCAGCCCTAACTGTGAATCCAGTGCCGGGGCGAGGCTCGTCACCTTATTTACTCTGAAGCGACAAGATTTGAGGCGCATTCATGGCCAACGAGCTGATCAAACACGTGACCGACGCAACCTTTGAAACCGATGTGGTGAAAGCCGCTGCGCCGGTGTTGGTCGACTTCTGGGCCGAGTGGTGTGGCCCCTGCCGCATGATCGCTCCCATCCTCGACGAAGTGGCCACCAGCTACGACGGCAA
>NZ_JAAQQT010000677.1:1195-2298 GCF_011742065.1 Aquabacterium sp. A08 | reverse complement strand
TGCGCGTTGATCACCAGCTGGTCGGCCCCGTCCTTGTTCACGAACTCGTACACCCCGGCCGGGCAGTAGCGGCTCTCGGGCCCGGCGTACTTCGCCAGGTTCACGCTCACCGGCACGCCAGCGTCCTTGAGCGTGAGGTGCGCGGGCTGGTCTTCGGCGTGGTTGGTGTTGCTGATGAAGACACTGGAGAGGCGGTCGAAGGTCAGCTTCCCATCGGGTTTGGGGTAGTCGATCTTCGGGCACTCGGCCGCGGGGCGCAGGTAGGTGTGGTCGGCGTGGGTGCGGTGCAGGCTCCAGGGCGGGCGCTTCATGCCGAGCTTGGGCAGCAGCCAGTGCTCGACGCCGGTCATGAGCGCGCCCACGGTGTTGCCCTTCTTGAACCAGGCCTTGAAGTTGCGCGACTGGTCGAGTTCGCGGTACAGCCAGCTCTGCTCGAAGGCCTGTGGGTAGGCGACGAGTTCGTCACCGCTGCGCCCGGCCTGGATGGCTTCGAAGGCGGCTTCGGCGCACAGCATGCCGCTCTTGATGGCGGCGTGGCTGCCTTTGATGCGTGCGGCGTTCAAGTAGCCGGCGTCGCACCCGACCAGGGCACCGCCGGGGAAGACGGTCTTGGGCAGGGAGTGCAACCCGCCGGCGACGATGGCGCGCGCGCCGTAGCCGATGCGCTTGCCGCCTTCGATGTGGGGGCGGATGCTGGGGTGGGTCTTCCAGCGCTGCATTTCCTCGAAGGGGCTCAGCCAGGGGTTGCTGTAGTCCAGGCCCACCACAAAGCCCAGGGTGACTTTGTTGCCTTCGAGGTGGTACAGGAAACCGCCGCCGTAGGTCTGGCCGTCCAGCGGCCAGCCGGCGGTGTGCACCACCAGGCCGGGTTTCGCTTGCTCGGCGGGCACTTCCCACAGTTCTTTGATGCCGATGCCGTAGGCCTGCGGGTCTTTGCCGGCGTCGAGCTGGAAGCGCTGGATCAGCGCTTTGCCCAGGTGGCCGCGGGCGCCTTCGGCAAACACGGTGTACTTGGCGTGCAGTTCCATGCCGATCTGGAAGTCGCCGGTGGGCTCGCCGTCTTTGCCCAGGCCTTGGTGGCCGGTGGCCACGCCTTGGACGGA
>NZ_JAAQQT010000677.1:0-1145 GCF_011742065.1 Aquabacterium sp. A08 | reverse complement strand
CAGTGCACGCAGTTCTGCGCGTTGATCACCAGCTGGTCGGCCCCGTCCTTGTTCACGAACTCGTACACCCCGGCCGGGCAGTAGCGGCTCTCGGGTCCGGCGTACTTGGCCAGGTTCACGCTCACCGGCACGCCAGCGTCCTTGAGCGTGAGGTGCGCGGGCTGGTCCTCGGCGTGGTTGGTGTTGCTGATGAAGACACTGGAGAGGCGGTCGAAGGTCAGCTTCCCATCGGGTTTGGGGTAGTCGATCTTGGGACACTCGGCCGCGGGGCGCAGGTAGGTGTGGTCGGCGTGGGTGCGGTGCAGGCTCCAGGGCGGGCGCTTCATGCCCAGCTTGGGCAGCAGCCAGTGCTCGATGCCGGTCATGAGCGCCCCCACCGTGTTGCCCTTCTTGAACCAGGCCTTGAAGTTGCGCGACTGGTCGAGTTCGCGGTACAGCCAGCTCTGCTCGAAGGCCTGGGGGTAGGCGACGAGTTCGTCACCGCTGCGCCCGGCCTGGATGGCTTCGAAGGCGGCTTCGGCGCACAGCATGCCGCTCTTGATGGCAGCGTGGCTGCCTTTGATGCGTGCGGCGTTCAAGTAACCGGCGTCGCACCCGACCAGGGCACCGCCGGGGAAGACGGTCTTGGGCAGGGAGTGCAACCCGCCGGCGACGATGGCGCGCGCGCCGTAACCGATGCGCTTGCCGCCTTCGATGTGGGGGCGGATGCTGGGGTGGGTCTTCCAGCGTTGCATTTCCTCGAAGGGGCTCAGCCAGGGGTTGCTGTAGTCCAGGCCCACCACAAAGCCCAGGGTGACCTTGTTGCCTTCGAGGTGGTACAGGAAACCACCGCCGTAGGTCTGGCCGTCCAGCGGCCAGCCGGCGGTGTGCACCACCAGGCCGGGTTTCGCTTGGTCTGCGGGCACTTCCCACAGTTCTTTGATGCCGATGCCGTAGGCCTGCGGGTCTTTGCCGGCGTCGAGCTGGAAGCGCTCGATCAGCTCTTTGCCCAGGTGGCCGCGGGCGCCTTCGGCAAACACGGTGTACTTGGCGTGCAGCTCCATGCCGATCTGGAAGTCGCCGGTGGGCTCGCCGTCTTTGCCCAGGCCCTGGTGGCCGGTGGCCACGCCTTGGACGGAACCGTCGGCGTTGTAGATGACTTCGGA
>NZ_JAAQQT010000676.1:0-7902 GCF_011742065.1 Aquabacterium sp. A08 | reverse complement strand
TCGTCCAGGACTTCTTGTTCATCCATCAGCTGGTTGACGATGGTGTCCCGGACGGATTTGGCTTTGGCCTTGCCGCCCAGATCCCTCAAGGCACTCACGAGCCTGGGAACAAAGAAAGCGGCACTCCCGACCGTCGGTGTCTTTGCATTTACTACCATGCATCCCTCGATGATTTGCGTAAAGCGCAAATCTAGCATGGCGTTTGGCGCAATGCGCTTTGTGTGATCTGCCGGGGGTCTGAAGAATGCCCGGCATGCACATCGGACAGGTCATTCGCGTACTGCGCACCGAGCGCGGGGCCACCTTGGAGTCCCTGGCCTTTGAGGCCGGAACGGATGCGAGCAACTTGTCGCGCATTGAACGCGGGGTGCAACAACCCACCGAAGATGGTCTGAAGGCGATCGCTGGCGCCTTGGGCACGTCGGTGGCGGCCATGTACGCCTTGGCAGAAGGCAAGCAGCTCACGGGCGATGAGGTGGCGGGCCTGCTGCGGCCCGAGGACATGGGACGAGAAGCGATCCAGATGCGCAGGTATTTCCGGTCGTTGACGCCCGAGTACCAGAAGCTGGCCCTGGAGCTGGTCAAGACCTTGGCCAGGACTCAACCAAAGATCTAGTCTGCGAAGATGCCCTGGCGGCACGAACCACCTGGGCCGAGCAGTCTGCCCATTGTTTGAGCATGGCAACAAAAGCTTGGCGGCTCAATCACTTGCAGCAATGTCACCGGGCTTGTCCACAGGTTTGACCACGGTCTTTGGGGATGGATGGATGGATGGATGCGTGCTGTGGCGGGTTGCTGTTTCCAGCTGCAGCCGGATGGGGGCACCCCGTCACGCCAGCTTGTACAGCTCCCGTTCACCAATGACGATCTTTCATGCTTTGATCACGCAGTCAAAGGCAGTACCGACAGCGCATCGCGGTGGGCCGGTAAAGGCTGATTGCGGTCATTCGAGGGCGACTTCCCGACTGACCGCTTCGGCTCTTGGTAGGCATCGATAGGGCAACGTCGGGCTCTGTGCCGCCCGGGAGGGGCAGAATCACCCGTGACGCGCGCAAAGCGCATCCCGCTACACAACGTGCTAGGGAGGCATCGCGAGTGATTTACTTTTCCGACGTGTTCGGGGTCGACCAGAGCTTGCTCGAGGCGCATGGCGCGTTCAACATCGCGTTGGTCAACGACCTACCCTTGTTTGTCGACCCCTTCCTGCTGTTCGATAGCGAGCGCCCAGAGCTGCGAGAGCTCCATGACGGCATCATCAGGTACCTCGTCTTCGTCCGAGACCGAGCCCAGGCTGAAGAGCTGAGCGAGGGCGCAATCTCCCAGTGGCTGTTCTTCCGCGAGGTCAAGCAGAACTGGCTTGGCTTCAGCCGGCAGGGGAACAGCGGTACGGGCCTGGGGCGGCACTTTGCCGATGCCCTGGCTCGAAACTTCAAGCGCGTGTTCCGCAACTTCGGCGATGAGACGATCACGAAGAGCTCCCACCTAGAGAAGCTGGGCCTGCTGAGCGGCGGTGTTGGCCGTGACCACTTGAGCGACTTCACCACGAACCTCATCAAAGGGTACTTGCTGAAGTACACCGAGGACTTCGCAACGCGGTACCTTCGGCCCACTCAGCTGAGGCGCGTGCACGTCGAGCGCGTCAACTTCAACTACGCGACGCGCCGTTGGCAGTCGGGGCACTACACCCTACCGTGGCACGACGGCGACTACGTCATCCTGACCCCGTGCGACATCCTGACGCGGGACGAAGCCTGGATTAACCAGAGCGACATGCTCAGCCAGTTCTTCCAGCTGCGGACATCGCTGCCGGACGAGCACCTACGCGCGCAGGTTAACGACCACTTCCTTCAGCAAATCAGAGAACGCTCGACCCAGGAGGAACGCAAGGCAGCTGCGCTGCGAACCATCGAGCAGTTCACCGAGCTGATTGACCACTACATCAAATGGAAGGAAGAGCACGCCGACGAGGCTCATGCTGTCAGCAGCCAGAAGGTGCAGGAGACGCACCGGCAGTTCGTAGAGAACATACGGGAACTCGTGCTGAACCATCTGGCGGGCACGGAGTTCTACGAGCGTGGCGACTCCTACGAGGAAGCGCTGCAGCGCGTGAGGTACCTGAAGCACGTAATCGAGGACAACGATGGATACCGGGTCTTCTACGTGGACGGCAAGCCGGTGAAGCGCGAGAGCGACCTGCACACGATGTTCCGGCTGACCTGGTATGCGACCGCCTTCGACGTGAACGCCGAGGTCAACAACGGCCGCGGGCCGGTGGACTACAAGGTGTCGAAGGGGAAGAAGAACGCTAGCTTGGTCGAGTTCAAGCTGGCTAGCAATTCAAGTCTGCGGCGCAACCTCAAAAAGCAGGTCGAGGTTTACGCCAAGGCCAGTCAGACCGTGAGGAGCATCAAGGTCATCTTGTACTTCTCGGAGGCCGAGCTGGAGAAGGTGACCAATGCTCTCCGAGAGCTGAGGCTACAGGACCGAGAGGACATCGTGCTTATCGACGGAGGACGAGAAAACAAGACATCGGGCTCGAAGACCTGAGCTTGTTCTGGGGCAGCCTCAGCGTTAGTCAGAGACTGAATGCGTGACCTGCAGCAGGCTACATCGGCGCAGGCATCGGCTCGATCGACATCAATATCTCAAGGCTATCTCGGCTGCCTCCAGAGCGCAAAAGGTCTGGCACAGTTTCCACCTTGGGTTTTGTCGTCTGATTCCGTAACGGAATACCATTGTCTAGGCCGAGCTCCGTAGCTAGCGCGGGGCCGATGGGCGACAGTTAACAAGAATGGGAAGGAGACCATGGCAACCGCTTCTGAGAGTAATACGGACGACCGCATCGACGTGCAGGCTGGCGAGGGGCCGGACGAGGAGCCCGAGGCGCCCGACTCGGCGGAGGAGTGCCGCGTCAGCCTCAACGTGATCGAGGTGGACGACCAGGAACTTGCGGAGGTGTTCGCCCACGGTGAGCCTCCGGCGGATGCAGGTGGCCCGGAGCCGCGCAAGGAGCTGCTGGCGCACGTCAGCCCCAGTGAACTCATCATGTTTCCGAGGGTGTCGGCCGCTTACCGCTCCGCGTTCCTAGAACCCAAATACGACCAGATCGTCAGGATTCGCATTCCGGGCGATTGGAGCGTTCCGGAAAGCATCGGCGAGTTCGAGGAGCTGCTCGATGCGCTTCCCGTGGGCTTCTCGCGGCGCGCGTCGAGGGGCCTTGGGCTCAAGTGGGAGAATCGACTAATCATCGAGGCGATCGAAGGCGCGACAACGGCGACCGAGCTCCAACTGGTCGAAGGCGATGAAGCCTCGATCTCGGGCGAGACCTTCACGCTTGGACGAAGGCTGTTCGACCGCGTGCGCAAGGGGATGGCGCAGATCGGACGGCGCTCGCAAGCCCGGGCGCTCCAGGACCGGCGGCTTTTGGCGCATAACGAGATCGTGCACCCGATCAACGAGGAGCTTTTCCCGAGGTTGTATCGCCAGGCCCGACCCGGCGAGATCTTCGAGTTGGCGCAGCTAAGCACCCGGGACCAGCGGCGCGACGAACTCGACCGGGCTGCCGTCACGTCTCTCGTCCGGCAAGACGCTCCGCAGATCGCACGAGAGAACCCCCGCGCGCTGCTGGAGCTGAGGTCAGAAATCGAGCGTGTGACGCTCGCAGAGTTGATTGGCCGCTTCGAGGCGCTGCTCGATCGGAACCCGGACGAGCGAGCCTGGCAGACGTTCTTCGAGACGCACCCGTTCGTCCTGAGTATCTCCTTCCCTCACCCGGTGCTGCTGATCAGGGGACAAGCGCACGTAGGGGGGACGACGATCGACGGCAGGGGTGAGACCATCGCCGACTTCCTGTTCCGGCAGGGACTCACAGGTGCGGTGGCGATTGTGGAGATCAAGACGGCCCGCACGCGCCTGCTTCAGAACACGCCCTTCCGCGGAAGCATGCACGCCGCGCATGCCGACCTGTGCGCCGCGATCTCTCAAACGCTGGACCAGCGTGCAGAACTCACTGCGAACTTTCACGCGCGCGCACGACACCCAAGCATGGAGGGAACGCACGTCGGGCACGTCCATTGTCTTGTGGTGGCCGGAAGGAATCCAGAGACCGCCGACAAGCGTCGCTCCCTCGATCTATTCCGCAGCGCGACGAAGGACGTGGCCGTGGTCACGTTCGACGAGCTGCTGGAGAAGCTGCGGGCCATCCATCGAGCGATGTCGGCCGGCGGTGCGGGTGCCGAAGCGGCCGGGCCCGACGCGAGACACTGACAACGAACTGGGGGAAGAGAGGCTATGCCCGCCATCACGAAAGTCGTTCTTCGGAACTTCAAGCGATTCGATAAGCTGGACCTGCTGCTCAAGCCAGGGCTCAACGTCCTCCTCGGAGACAACGAAGCGGGAAAGAGTAGTGTGCTGCTGGCCATCGACCTGGCTCTGAGCGCTAGCCGGTCGAAGATCGAGTCGCTGGGCGTCGAAGCGCTCCTGAACGCCGCTGCGGTCGACCGTTTCATGGGCAGCCGCCGCCTGGTCGCGGATTTGCCGAAAATGCTCGTGGAGATTTTCCTGACGGAGGGGACCAATCCTTCCCTGAATGGAAGGAACAACGTCGACGGAAGGGAGTGCGACGGCATCAAGCTGGAAATCGCGGTGCCTCGCGAGCTGGAGGACGAAGTCAAGGAGCTGCTGCAGGATCCCGACGCACCCTTCCCCTTCGAATACTATGCACCGCGCTTTGCGACGTTCGCCGAGGATTCGCAGATAGCGTTCAAGAAGCATGTGCGCCACCTGCTGCTGGACAGCTCGCGCATTGACAGCGAGCAAGCTACCCGCGTCTACACGCAGTCGCTGTTCTCGGTGAACGCCGACGCGAAGGCCCGAAGTAGGCTGGAGAGTTCATACCGTAAGGCGAAGGACGAGTTTCGCGACGCGCACCTGAAAGAGATCAACGAAGCACTGACCAACTACACGTTCGGCGTGCGCACGAGCTCGAAGACGAACCTCGGGACTGACCTCGTCATCTTGGAGGACCAACTGCCGCTCGACGTGCGCGGCAAGGGCAGGCAGTGCTTGGTCAAGACCAGCTTCGCACTGCGCCGCGGCGGCGAAGGTACCCAGCCACTCCACCTGCTGCTGCTCGAAGAGCCCGAGAACCATCTCAGCCACTCGCACATGCGTAAGCTTGTCGAACGCCTCTCACAAGCCGAGGGGCGGCAACTCCTCGTGGCCACCCACAGCAGCATGATCTGCTCACGGCTCGACCTTCGTAAGGCAGCCTTGTTGGGGACAGAACCTTCCAAGCGCGGCGCGCTGTCGGATCTGAGCGAGTCGACGTCGAAGTTCTTCATGAAGGCGCCGGACAACAACGTGCTTCAATTCGTATTGTCGAAGAAGGTGATTCTGGTCGAGGGCGACGCTGAGTTCATACTGTTCGAGGAGCTCTACGCCAAGCACGCCAAGGGGAGCACGCTCGCGGAGGACGGCGTTCACGTCATCTCGGTAGGCGGAACCAGTTTCAAGCGTTATCTAGAACTCGCGCGGCTCTTGGGGGTCCGGGTCGCTGTTGTGCGCGACAACGACAAGCACTGGCAGAAGAACTGCTTGGACAACTACGCGGAGTTCCGTATGGACAACGCTCGCGTATTCGCGGATCCAGACGACGCACGGAGCACGTTCGAGGTCTGCCTCTATGAGGACAACAAGGCGCTCTGTGACCGGCTGTTCGGAACCTCGCGCAAATCGCTCAGCGTGCTCGACTACATGCTAGCGAACAAGGCCGATGTCGCCTTCGAGCTTCTCGACAAGGGCGCCTCGGAGCTCCGCGCGCCCAAATACATCCAGGACGCGATCGCATGGATAAGACAGTGACGTTCGCGGTAGCGGGCTCGGGAAAGACCCGCAGCATCGTCGAGCAGATTGACCCGTCGCGGCGCTCCCTGGTCATTACCTACACGACCAACACCGAGGACGACCTGCGCCGACGGATCGCGAACAGGCTCGATAGCCGAGACGCCTCCGTTACGGTCGATACCTATTTTTCGTTCCTGAACCGCTTCTGCTACAAGCCCTTGCTACAGCAGGACATGCAGAGCCGGGGCATTTCATTTTCGGCCCCATCGCAGACGTCAAGCCGCATGCCGTTATCTAGCAGGCTACGCTACATGCATGGCGATCGGGTCTACCACTGCCGGATGGCCAAGCTTCTTGCGGTGAAAGGATGTCTTGGGGATGTGCGCGAGAGGCTCGACCGGTACTACGACGATGTCTATGTCGACGAGGTCCAGGACTTCGGAGGGCATGACTTCAACTTTCTCCTGGAGATCGCGCAGGCTCGGGCGCGCTTTCACCTAGTGGGCGACTTCTATCAGCACACCTTTGCGACGAGCCACGACGGCAACGTCAACAAGTCGTTACACGACGATTACGACGATTACCGTGCGAGATTCACCAAGGCGGGGTTCAAGGTCGACACCACGACGCTCGGCGCGAGTCATCGCTGCGGGCCAGCGGTCTGCGACTACATCACCAAAACGCTCGGCATCCAGATCGCCGCCGCCAGCGTGAGTGCCGCGCGTGTGGAGGTCGTCGAGTCCCAGGGAGACGTCGATCGGCTCCACTCCGACCAGAAGACAGTAAAGCTGTTTCTGGAGCGGCACTGGCTCTACGGCTGTCACTCGAACAACTGGGGCGCCAGCAAAGGCCTAGACCACTACCAGGATGTTTGCGTCGCGCTGAACCCTACCAGCTGGGCCCTGTTCTTGCGCGGTGAGCTCGCCCTGGCGAAACCGATCATCCGCAACAAACTCTATGTCGCATTCTCCCGCGCTCGTGGAAATCTTTTTCTAGCACCCGAGTCATTGTTTAAGAAGCATCGCTCTGGCACCTAAGGCGCTATCTCTATCTACCGCGCTTGGCATCATCTCCGACCTATTTGTCCGCTATTTAGCCAACAGCGGTCAAACCACGCCCGGACCCTGGCTGACTGCTACCGCTGCAGACTTGTCGTTGATTGATCGCTATGCACTCAAACTTGGAGCTGGACTTGAACAGTCAAGCGAGAGTCAGCACCCCATCCTGTGAAAACTTCACCAAAAGCCACACTGGGTTTCAGAGGGGGTAGAGAAAGTAGCCGCTACCGCGTTGCAGCTAGGTGCTGCCGAGCAGGGCCAGAGAGCGATTGCAGGCCGCTCTTACCTGGGAAAAAGAGCAAAAGCCCCAGTAAAAAAGCCCCCGCAATGCGGGGGCTTTGACTTACTGGCGGAGTGAGAGGGATTCGAACCCTCGATGAGACTCTACATCCCATACTCCCTTAGCAGGGGAGCACCTTCGGCCACTCGGTCATCACTCCGCGAAACCAATATTATGCCCCAAAACCGGGGCGCCTCGTCAGGTCTTGGCCAAAGAATCGACCGGCTGGTCCAGGTCGAACTCGCGGTGCAGGGCGCGCACGGCCAGCTCCATGTACTTCTCGTCGATCACCACCGAGGTCTTGATCTCGGAGGTGGAGATCATCTGGATGTTGATGCCCTCTTCGCTCAGGCTGCGGAACATGCGGCTGGCCACGCCGACGTGGCTGCGCATGCCGATACCGACGATGCTGACCTTGCAGATCTTGGCGTCGCCCAGCACCTCGGCCGCGCCCAGCTTGGGCGCCACCTGGCCCTTGAGCAGGTCCAGCGTCTTGGCCAGATCGTTGCGGTTGACGGTGAAGCTGAAGTCGGTCTTGCCGTCTTTGCTGATGTTCTGGATGATGACGTCCACCTCGACGTTGGCGTCGGCCACCGCGCCCAGGATCTGGAAGGCGATGCCGGGGGTGTCGGGCACGCCCAGGACAGAGACCTTGGCTTCGTCGCGGTTGAAGGCAATGCCGGAAACAACGGCTTGTTCCATGGTGTCGTTTTCCTCAAA
>NZ_JAAQQT010000675.1:0-9925 GCF_011742065.1 Aquabacterium sp. A08 | reverse complement strand
TCGTTCAAGATCGCCAGCATGCGTTTTTCGCTGCCGGCATGCCCGTAACGGCGCATCAACGCGTGGCTGTTGGCGTTCACCGTGAGCAGGCAAAAACTGACGATCACCTCGCCCGCCGCACCGGTCCAGGTCTCCCACAGGCCGGCGGCGCCCATGGGTTTGCCGTCGACCCGAGCGATCCGCGTGGGCACGGCTTTGCCGCTGCGCCAGTCGTCCTGGTGAAAGGCCATCATGGGCACGATGCAACGCTGCGCACCCAGCCAGGTACCGCGAAAGTTGTTGGACGTGCTCACGGTCTCCGCGCGCGCGTTGACCAGCTTGGTCGAACGCAGTTTGGCATCCGAAGCGGACTTCACCCAGGGCGGGACCAAGCCGAACTGCCCCACGACGAGTTCGCGTCCGTTCGCGCCTGGAGACGCGTGCTCAACACCTTCGACCGAAGGCGGTACCGGTGGATTGCGGATGAAAACGCCTGGGCGGCGAGGCCAAACCTTGAGACCCACTGTGGCGTCGCTGGGCGCGTCAACTTCAAAAATGTCCCGGTACAGGTGGTCGGGACACAGGCATTCGTATTGGGAACTCATGGTGCCAATGGTAAGCCGAGCGGTTCGGCGTTGTGTCGACATCACCGACAGCCTCGCAGACCGCCCCTGGCACGGGGCTGCCGCCGGTGCGGTTGGCACCGGCTGAAGCTCATTGCGCGGCCTCACTGATCGCACCAGTCACACGCGTGTGAGGTGCACACGCAACCGAAGCCCTACGGGACGGCCCATGCGCCTCAAGCACCGGACTCGACACAAGCGATGCCCCGAATGCACAGCAAGAACGGGGCGAACTGCCTGTCGGCCACCATCCACCCCACCTGGCTCACCCGCTCCGGGGCCAGTGGCGCAGCCGGCTGCGGGAGGCGCCGCCCATGATGCGGCCACCGATCGGTCGCCAGCCCTGACAGGACTCCGGCGACGAGAAAAACACCTCCACGCTCATGCGGCCGGGGTAAAGCGCGGGAATGGGCCATCGGCGGCGGCCACCACCGCTGCCAAGGCCGGCCGCTTCTGCATGCAAGCCGCGAACAGCGCACTCCCCGTCCACCCCTGTAGCCATGCCCTGACCCTGGGCAGCGGCAAACCCTCGAACCACCCGGGGTCCACCGCCGCGAACTGCCGCACGAACGGGAAGATGCCAATGTCGGTCGCGCAGGGCGTTGGGCCACCGATGAACGGGTGGTCCCTGAGCCGGACTTCCAGCGGCCACAGGAACACGTCCAATGCCTGCTGGCGGTGGAACTGCTGCAGCGCGGGCTTGTCTTCGGGGCCGACCTGCCCATAGCGCTCAGGGTACTTGTAACGGTCGAGGTGGTGCTTGAAGTCGCGATCGTTGCGTTGCAAGAGCGCCTGGTGCTCTGGGGTGCTGGCTTGGTGCCACCAGAACTGCGCGTCGCCCATGGCATCCGGATGGTTCAGTGCCCACCCGACGATGTCCCAGCTCTGCTCCAACACCCGGCCGCCCGGCAGCACCAGAACGGGCACCGTGCCCTTGGGGGAGGCGGCCAGCAGGGCGGGCGGTTTGTGGCGCAGCGCAATCTCGTGGGCATCAAACGGGATGCCGGCGATGAGCAGCGCCATCCTGGCCCGCATGGCGTACGGACAGCGTCGGTAGGTGTAAAGCAGGGGCCGGTCGCTTGCCATGCATTGCCGTCAAAGGGGACCCAAGTGTTGCCGAAGCCGGGCGGCGTAGGCTTCCAGGGTTGGCCACCCCGGTTCTTTCCTGGGCCAGGTCAAGGCGATGCCATCGTTCGCGTGGCGCGGCACGACGTGCAGGTGCACGTGGAACACCGTCTGGTCGCCCTCCTTGCCGTTGGCCTGCAAAAGGGTGATGCCGGGCGGGTCGAAGGTCTGCTGGACCGCATGCGCCATGCGGTGCGCCGTTCGCATCAAGGCGGCCGCCTCGTCGGGGGTGCAGTCGAGCAAGGTGGCGGCGTGGCGTTTCAAGGCCACCAGCAGGTGTCCGGGGTTGACCTGGCCGAGGTCCATGAAGGCCAGGGTCTGCGCGTCTTCGTAGACGCGGGCGCTGGGAATGTCGCCGGCCACGAGTTTGCAGAAAATGCAGACGCCGGGCGGCGACGGGTCGATGAACTTGGGCATGCAGGCATCATACAAAGTGACGGTTTCCGGGGAAACTGCAGACCATGAGCCCACCGGCTGGGCACCGTGCCGCTCTTCACTCATGGCCAGGTGCGCAGGACCGACCGCAGATTCTGCAGGCTTTCGCTGCATTGTTCTGCCCACACCACACCGCCCAGCCCACCAGACTCACCGCCGTACCAGGCGCAACCAGCCACCCCCTCTCGCCACCAGACCCGCGGCTTCCAGCCGGGCCACGGTGCGGTACAAGGCCTCGTGCGTTACGCAGAGCTGCGCCGCCAGCACTTTCAAGCCGGAACCGATGTCCAGCGCGCCCGCGTCCCCCTCGGTCTCGATGAGGTGCAGTAACCGGGACTCCACCCCTTTGAGTGCCAGCCGCTCGGTCTGCGCCCGCAAGCGCCGGACCTCCTGGTTGAGCATGCCGATCCAGCGGAGGGCGAAGGCGACATCGCCTTGCAGCGCCAGCGTCAACGCCGGCATCGGCAGCCGAACCGCCAGGCCCGCGAGCGTGACGCGCCCCGCGCAGTGGTACCGCCGCGACTGCATGCTGGCCTCGGCGATCAGGCCGTGGCGCACCCGTTGCAGCACCACGGTCTGGCCCTGCAGGCCCGCGCGTTCCAGCACCACCTCGCCGTGGACCACATAGAAGAGTGCCAAGGGTGGGGCCCCTTGGGCAAACAAGACCTGGCCTTTGCCCAGGGCCACCGGCTCGGCCAGGGCCTGCAATGCATCGGGCAGCAGCGCGCGCAATTCGTCCGGTAAGGCGTGGGTCAAGGGCATCGGCCTGTGGGGAGGTGTGATCCCGATCATACGGCTGGGCGACCGCAGGGCGCACAATTGCCCCATACAAGGAGCGATGCAGCAATGACAACGATGTGGGGTTTTGGTGAGCGGCTGGACGGCTACCCCGTGCCGGTGTTGAACGAACGGGCCGTGCGCGCCGGCGCGGGTCTCCTGTTCCTGGGCGCCATGGTGGCGTTCATGAACGCCTGGCTGCTGGGCAACTTCCAGCCGACCCGGGTGTTTGTGGTGGCGTTCCTCATCGACTTCGCGCTGCGCCTGTTCCTCAACCCGCGCTACGCCCCCAGCCTGATCCTGGGGCAATGGCTGGTGCGCAAACAGCAACCCGAATGGACCGGCGCACCCCAAAAACGCTTTGCCTGGGCCATCGGGTTGGTGCTGGCCAGCGTGATGTTCTGGCTGGAGGGTGTGCAACAGCTGGTGGGCCCGGTCAACCTCTTGGTCTGTGGCCTGTGCCTGACCCTGCTGTTTTTCGAGACCGCCTTTGGCATTTGCCTGGGCTGCAAGGTGTATGCCTGGGTGGTGCGCCAGCGCCCCGAACTCTGCCCTGGCGACGTGTGCGCGGTGGCGCCCGACCCCAGGGTGCAGCCCCGGCTGTCGCAAGGCCTGGTCGCGGCGGTGTACCTGGTGGCGGTCGGCGTTGTCTGGCAGGCGGTTCAGCGCGAGGGCCATACCCCAGCGGCCCCAACCGCGCCGGCGCAGGCCACACCGGCACCGGTGGACCCCGCCGAAGCCGAGCGCTGCCAGGTGCCCGAGTTCGCCAAGGCCATCGGCCATGAAGACATGTGGAAGTTGCACAACCACTGCCAGTGATTCCCACCGGCCGGTGGGCGAGACGGTACGCCATTACCGCACCACAGGCCGTTATCGGAGCGTCATCCACGCCAGTCACCCCCCGCACCGCTGGCTGGGTGCCGCAGCGCGCCGGCAGGTCTTGGGTCACGGCTCAGATTGCACTACCATGGTGGCCATTCGTGTCGTCAGACCATGCACACCGCGCCAGACCCCACCGCCACCGCTTGGGTAGACGAGGCGCGCTTTCGCCACCTGTTTGACGAGGTGGAGGCGGTGTCGATCCAGGGCTACCTGCCCGATGGCACGGTGGTGTACTGGAACCGGGCCTCGGAAAACATTTACGGCTACAAGGCCGACGAGGCCCTGGGCCGTAACCTGCTGGACCTCATCATCCCCCCGGCCATGCGCGAGGAAGTGCAGCGGGCCGTGCGCTGGATGTTCGACACCGGCACCGGCATTCCCGCCGGTCGCCTGGTGCTGCAACACAAGGACGGCCGGCCCGTGCACGTGCACTCCAGCCACGCCCTCATCCAGGTCCCAGGGCACAGCCCGGTGCTGTTCTGCCTCGATGCCGACATGTCGGCGCTGGCCGATGCCGAAAACGAACTGCGCATCGCGGCCACGGCCTTTGAAACCCAGCAGGCCATGTTGATCACCGACCCGCAAGGGCGGGTGCTGCGCATCAACCCCGCCTTCACCCGTGTCACGGGTTTCGGGGCCGACGACGCCGTGGACCACCCCATGGGCGACCTGCACATGGACCGCCACACAAGCAGCCATTGCCGCGAGCTGCAGCAGGCCCTGGCCCGCCAAGGCAGCTGGGAGGGCGAAATCTGGCACCGCCGCCGCGAGGGCGAGCCGTTCTCCGCCTGGGTGCGGGCCCACGCGGTGCGGGCGCCCGACGGTCGGATCACCCACCATGTCTGCACCCTGACCGACCTGACACAACGCCGCGAAGCCCAGGCCCGCATCACCGACCTGGCCTACTACGACCCCCTGACCCACCTGCCCAACCGGCGCCTGCTGCACGACCGATTGGTGCACGCCCTGGCCACCGCGCGGCGTTACCAGCGCAAAGCGGCGCTGCTGTTCATCGACCTCGACCATTTCCAGACCTTCAACGACACCCACGGCCACGCCGTGGGCGACCAACTGCTGCAGGTGTTGGCCGAACGCATGGCGCGGCAACTGCGCGAGTCGGACACCCTGGCGCGTTTCGGCGGTGACGAATTCGTGGTGCTGATCGAGGGCCTGGACCCCGACCCGCAATCGGCCGCCCAGCACGCCCAAAACCTGGGTGAGCAGCTGCTGGGCCTGCTGTCGCAGCCCGTGGACCTGGGCACCCCGCGCTACCAGGGCACGGCCAGCATCGGCGTCACCGTGTTCCCGGGGGGCACGGCCGGCCCGGACGAACTGCTGAAGCAGGCCGATCTGGCCATGTTTGAGTCCAAATCGGCCGGCCGCCACACCCTGCGTTTTTACGACGACGCGATGCAGGCCCGGCTCAACCAGCGCACCCAGCTGATCGACGGCTTGCAGCAGGCCCTGGCCCAGTCGCACTTCGAACTGCATTACCAGCCCCAGGTGAACGACGACGGCCGTCCGGTGGGACTGGAAGCGCTGCTGCGCTGGCGACACCCGACCCAGGGGCTGCTGCTGCCCGGCGCCTTCATCGCCCTGGCCGAAGAAACCGGCCTGATCCGGGACATCGGCCGCTGGGTACTGGAACAGGCCTGCCAACAACTGGTCCGCTGGTCACGGCACCCGGCCCTGTCACGGCTGACGGTGTCGGTCAACGTCAGCGCACCGCAGTGGAGCCAAGGCGATCTGGTGGCGCAGGTGGCCGACACCCTGGCGCGCACCGGCGCCAACCCACAGCACCTGCAGCTCGAGCTGACCGAGAGCCTGCTGATCCAAGACATCGACGCGGTCGTCGCCAAGGCCCAGGCGCTGAAGGCGCTGGGGGTACAGCTGTCGCTGGACGACTTTGGCACCGGTTATTCGTCCCTCTGGAGCTTGCACCGCCTGCCGGTGGACGAATTGAAGATCGACCGCTCTTTTGTACAGCGGCTGGGGGAAGATGAACAGGCTGCCTCGATTGTGCAGACCATCCTGAGCCTGGCCGCCACGCTGCGGCTGCGCGTGGTGGCCGAAGGGGTGGAGACCCGGTCACAGCTGGAGCAGCTGCAGGCCCTGGGTTGCCACTGCCACCAGGGCTACCACTTCGCCCGACCTATGCCGGCCGATGCGGTGCCCGGTTGGGTGTCGCGCGCGGACCTGGGTTGAGGGCAGTGCAACCGAAGACGGACCGAGGCCAGCCCCCCAAACTCAGGCGTTGACGGCCTGGATGCCCCACTTGGCCAGCGCAGCGTCGTCGCTCGCGCGGGCATCGACCCAGCGGGCGCCCTCGGGCGTCTGCTCTTTTTTCCAGAATGGCGCCTGGGTTTTCAGGTAGTCCATCAGGAACTCGCAGGCCTGGAAGCTCTCGCCCCGATGCGCCGAAGTCACCGCCACCAGCACGATCTGGTCCAGCGGCTGCAGCAGGCCCACGCGGTGGATCACCCGGGCGCCAAAAATGTCGAAGCGGCGCGCAGCCTCGTCGATCATCGCTTCGATGGCTTTTTCGGTCATGCCGGGGTAGTGTTCCAGCTCCATCGTGGACACGCTCTGACCGTCGTTGCGGTCGCGTACCGTGCCCACAAAGGTGCATACGGCCCCCACATGCGGGTCCTGGCGGCGCAAGGCGTCCACCTCGGCGCTCAGGTCAAAGTCCTCGGTCTGGATGCGGACGCGGGGCGGGTTCATCGCCACCTCCACTCAGCCACCGGTGACCGGCGGGAAAAACGCCACCTCGGCGCCCGGCGGCAGGGGGGCCGTATCGTCGGTCATGGTCTGGTTGACCGAGGCCCGCACCGATTTGCCACGGGCCAGTGCCTCCGCCCACACGCCCCCGCGGGCGATCAACTCGTCACGCAAGGCGCCCACCGTGGCGGCCTGGGTGTCCAGCGTCAGCGACGCGGTGCCCACGGCTTCGCGGAGGGCGGCAAAAAAACGGACGTGGATGCTCATGGGGATCAGGACAGCAGCGAATCGAACGACAGGTAATCGACCGGGTCACCATACGCGATGGCGCGACCGGGCGGGTTGTCCACCAGCCCATCGCCCCACGCGACCGAGGTCAATACGCCCGAACTTTGGTTGGGAAACAACGAGAGCCCGCCGTCGGCGTTGCGGCGCACGCGCAGGAATTCGCGGCGTTTGTCGCCCTTGGGCAGGTCGAAGTGGGCCACCAGGCGCTGGGGCAGCGGCAAACCCGCCGATGGCGCATGCACACCCTGCAGGCGCCGCACAAACGGCCGCACCAGCAGCAAAAAGGTCACAAAGCTGGACACCGGGTTGCCCGGCAATCCCACGAAATGGCAGCGTTCCCCGGCACCCGCGCGCTGCACCCAGCCGTGGGCAAAGGGTTTGCCCGGCTTCATGCCGATCTGCCACAGGTCCAGCCCGCCCAGCTGCTGCACGGCCGGCTTGATGTGGTCTTCCTCGCCCACCGACACGCCGCCGCTGGTCAGGATCAGGTCGTGCGCCTCGGCCGCCGAGCGCAGCGCCGCCACCGTGGCCTCGCGCTGGTCGGGCACGATGCCCAGGTCGCTCACCTCGCAGCCCAGACGCTGCAGCAGCGCCCGCAGGAAGAAGCGGTTGGAGTTGTAGATGGCGCCGGGTTTCATGTGCTCCGGCGGCACGTCGCCGGGCATGACCAGTTCATCGCCCGAGGAGAACAGCGCCACCCGCACACGGCGGGTCACGGTCAGGTGCGCAAACCCAATGCTGGCCGCCAGCCCCAGTTCGGCCGGGCCCAGGCGCGTGCCTTGGGGCAACACCACGGCGCCCCGGCGCACGTCTTCGCCCTGGCGGCGTATCCACTGACCCGGCGTGGGCACCGTTTTGAAGCGCACCAGGGGCCAACCGTCGGCCTCGCCCGCGGGCTCGGCCTCTTCCTGCATCACCACCGCATCGGCACCGGCCGGCACCGGCGCGCCGGTGAAGATGCGGGCCACGGTGCCCGGCTGCAACGCCGCACCCCAATGCCCAGCGGGAATGCGTTGCGACACCGGCACCCCCCCACCGGCCGCGGCCTGCAGGTCGGCCGCCCGCACTGCGTAGCCGTCCATCGAGGTGTTGTCGTGGCCCGGCACGTCCAGCGCCGAGACCACGTCCTGCGCCAGCACCCGGCCGTCGGCGTCGAAGGTGGGCACGGCTTCGGTGTCGGCCACGGGGGCGGCCGCGGTCAGCAACTGGGCCAGCGCGTCTTCCAGCAACATCAGGCCCGGGCGCGGGGCGGCGTGGGGAGCGGTCATGGGTGAACGGTGGCCCAACTCAGCCGTGGCAATGCGCGGCGATGTAAGCCTTGACCTGCGCCACGTCGGACGGCATCACCTGTACCCGCTTGGGCAGGGCTTCGATGCCCTCGAACTTGGCCGGCCGCTCGGGTTCGCGGCCCAGCGCCTCGACGATGGTTTCGGCAAACTTGATCGGCAACGCGGTTTCCAGCACCACCATGGGCACGCCTGGGGTCAGGTGCTCGCGCGCCACCTTCACGCCGTCGGCGGTGTGGGTGTCGATCATCTGGCCGAAGCGTTGCCAGGTGTCCTGGATGGTGGCCAGGCGGTCGGCGTGGGTGCTCCTGCCGCTGACAAAACCGTAGCGGCTGGCCGCCTGGGCAAAGTGCGGGTTGGCGCTCAGGTCGAAACGGCCGGCGCGGTTCAAAGCCTCGCCGAACAGCGCCTGGGTCTGGGCGGCATCGCGGCCCAGCAGGTCGAACACGAAGCGCTCGAAATTGCTGGCCTTGGAGATGTCCATCGACGGGCTGGATGTCTCGAACGTGTCGGCGCTGCCGCGCACGCGGTACACGCCGGTGCGGAAGAACTCGTCGAGCACGTCGTTCTCGTTGGTGGCCACCACCAGTTGGTGGATGGGCAGGCCCATCATGCGGGCCACGTGACCGGCACACACGTTGCCAAAGTTGCCCGATGGGACGGCGAAGCTCACCTTCTGGTCGTTCGACGTGGTGGCCTGGATGTAACCGGCAAAGTAATACACCACCTGGGCCAGCAGCCGCGCCCAGTTGATGGAATTGACCGTGCCGATCTTGTACTGGCGCTTGAACGCCAAATCGTTGCTCACCGCCTTGACGATGTCCTGGCAGTCGTCGAACACGCCTTCAATGGCGATGTTGTGGATGTTCGCGTCCTGCAGGCTGAACATCTGCGCCTGCTGGAAGGGGCTCATGCGGCCGTGCGGGCTGGTCATGAACACTCGCACACCCTGCTTGCCGCGCATGGCGTGCTCGGCCGCGCTGCCGGTGTCACCGCTGGTGGCGCCCAGGATGTTCAGCTCTTCGCCACGGCGCGCCAGTTCGTACTCGAACAGGTGGCCCAGCAGCTGCATCGCCATGTCCTTGAAGGCCAGCGTGGGGCCGTTGGACAAGGCCTCGATCCACAAGCCGTTTTCCAGGTGGCGCAGCGGCACGATCTCACCGGTGCCAAACACCTCGGCCGTGTAGGTCTTGGCGCACAGGGCGCGCAGATCGGCAGCGGGAATGTCGTCGATATAGAGCGACAAAATCTCGAACGCGAGCTCGGCGTAGCCTTGCTGGTGGTAGACCGTGCGCCAGCGGGTCAGGGTGGCGTCGTCCACCTGCGGATAACGCTCAGGCAAGTACAAGCCCCCGTCGGGCGCCAGGCCTTCGAGCAGGATTTCACAGAAACGCTTGCGGTCCGGGTGGCCGCGGGTGGACAGGTACAGCATCAGGCCAGCTCCTCCTTGCGGATGCGGGTGATGGGCGCCAGCACCGTGGGCAGCGCCTGCATCTGGGCCAGCGCGTCGTTCATCGTGCCTTCGCGGGTGTCGTGGGTCAGGATGATCACATCGGTCTGGTTCACGCCGGCTTCGGCTTCGCGCTGCAGCACCGCGTCGATGCTGATGCCAGCACCGGCCAGGATGCCGGTCACGGTCGCCAGCACGCCGGCCTGGTCGGCCACGCGCAGGCGCAGGTAGTAGCTGGTCACCACCTCGCTCATGGGCAGCACCGGCAGGTCGCTCAGGGCGCCCGGCTGGAAGGCCAGGTGCGGCACGCGGTTCTGCGGGTCGGCGGTGTGCAGGCGGGTGATGTCCACCAGGTCGGC
>NZ_JAAQQT010000674.1:0-6439 GCF_011742065.1 Aquabacterium sp. A08 | reverse complement strand
CACGACCAGTGGTGCGGCTGGTGCAGACACCCAGGGTGCGGATGGTGCGAGCGTGACCAACATTGCCAGCGTCAACGTGGCGGCCAATGCTCCGACGGGCACGGTCACGCTGGTCATCAACGGCCAGTATGGTGTGCTGACGATCGGAGCCAACGGCGATTACAGCTACACCCGTAACACGGGCACGCCGGGCGGTGTGACCGATACCTTCACTTACACGCTGCGCGACGGCGATGGGGACGAGCGCACGGCCAATCTGGCGATCAGTATCGGCGACAGCACACCTACGACCACGATTCCTGCGGCAGGGGGCGCGACGACGACGGTGTACGAGGCGGGTCTGCCGGCCCGTGGCAACGAACCCGAGGGTTCGGGTGAGGCGGCGGCGGCGGGTGCCAATGGCGATCCGCGCGAGGCGGTCAGCGGCACCATTGGCTTTACCTCGCCCGATGGTTTGAGCGCGGTGAGCCTGGGAGGCAACACGCTGACGACGACGGCGCAGAACTTTGCGGGTGGGCTGACGGCGTACTACAGCTACAACGCGGCCACGGGTGTGGGCACGATTTACTACACCTACACGCTGGCGGACAACACCACGGGTGACAACACCAATGTGAGTTTCGCGGTGGTGGTGACGGACGCGGATGGTGATTCTGCGCCGGCCGGCAACCTGGTCATCAACATCGTTGATGACGAGCCGAAGATTTTCTCCATGGATAACCTTGTGATCAAAAACGCCGACAATGAGGTCAAGACAGGCAATTGGTCATATGTGGCTGGTGCAGACGATCTCGCCTCTGTCGGGTTGAAGCTCAACGCCTCTAGCCTCGCCGGTGTGACGACCAACTACGACGAAGAAACGCGTACTCTGACGGGTAAATATGCGGATGGGACCGAGTACTTCCAGCTTACTTTGAATCTGAATGGTACATACACCTTCACCGTACTCTCTGCCAGCTTGGAAGACGAAAAAACCGATTCGGTCACATTCAACAAGTCTCAGGGCGGTAATCCAAGTGCTTTGTATTTGGAGCAGTTGTTGACGGCTGGTACCGTGATCACGACAGATATCCGGTTCACATCTTGGTACGAGGTCAATGGGCAGGCAGTGGCAGGGACCGTCAGCTCCAGTAACAATGGCTTGGGGGCGAAGACCAGCAATGGTACAGCAGACTTGCCAATTTCCAAGGGTGAGTTCATTCGCCTTGAGTTCCTCAAGCCCGACGGCACTTTCGATGGAAATGTCAGCAACGGTGCGAACCGTCCGCAAAGTTCAGTCGACTCGGTGACCATCGGTTTTGTATCCAACAACGGAAGTGCTATCAGTCCCACCGATGTCACCATTCGTTGGACGCTGGTGGATAGTCAGGGCAACACAATCACGCAAACCTTCGACCGAGATGTCGTTGCCGGAAGACTTAAGTTGGAGGCGCCGACTGGATACCAAATTGCAGTCGTTGACGTCTGGAACGTGGAGGCCAGCATGGAGTTCTTGATCCGCAGCGTGTCGGTGACCACCATTCTCGAAGTCATTCAGCCTGATGACGTGCAGCTGGCTTTTGAGGCAGTCATCGTGGACGGGGATGGTGACGAGTCTTCTTACCAATTCAATGTGGGCATTGACGCGCAAGGCTCCGTGACCACTGGTAGTTCAGCCAACAATGTGATCCTTGGCACGGACAGCGGTGAGACCATCAATCTGGCCAACGTCGGTTCGATGGTTGAAGCCGGTGCCGGCAACGATACCGTAAATGGTGGTTCTGGCAATGACATCATCATGGGCGGCGACGGGGATGATGTGTTGTGGGGCAATGGTGGAAATGACCTGTTGGTGGGTGGTTCTGGTAACGACACCTTGACTGGCGGGACGGGTGCCGATGTCTTCAAGTGGAGCTTGGCCGATGTCGGTTCCAGCGGAACGCCCGCTGTCGACACCATCACCGATTTCAACAAGAGCGGTGCCAGCTTCACTTTGGCCGAAGGCGACAAGCTTGATATCGCAGACTTGTTGGTCGATGCAAGCGCGAGCCTGGTGGTGGGCACAGAGAGTGGCAACACCACACTGAGTATCTATACCAGCGATACCTCTGGTGTGGTGCAGAAGATCGTGTTCACGGGCGTCACCGAAGCGCAGTTGTTGAGCTACATCGACACCGATGCCACGCTCAAGAGCAAGCTCCCGACACCGCCCGCCGATTGATGAAGGTGATTCGATTCGGTGAGCATTAAAGAGGGGGCCGATGGGCCCCCTCTTTTATTTCACCGCACCCCCGGCCCCGTCGCCCCATCAAACCCCAACTGCGCCAGCAGCGGCAGGTCGGTCGGATTTTCCACGCCCAACGCAATCACGGTGATGCCCAGCGCGTGCGCCATGTTGCACAGGCCTTTCAGGAATTCCTGGTTGCCGGCGTTGGTGCTGATGCCGCGCACATAGCTCGGGTGCACCTTGATGTAGTCCAGTCCCAGGCCGGCCAGTTGGGCGGTTTCGGCAAAGCGCTGACCAAAGTACTCGATGCCCACCCGGCAGCCCAGCGCCTTGAGGCTGCGCGCCAGGTCGCGGAAGGCGTCGAACTGTTTGAACACGCCGTATTCGGGCACCTCGAACAGCAGGCGGCGGCACAGGTCTGGGTAGCCCTGCAGCAGTTGCACCAGCCGGTTGCGGAAGCCAAAGTCCGAAATCGTTTCGGCCGACAGGTTCACCGCCACGTCGCCGGCCACCTGGCGCAGGTGGTCGATGGCCAGCTTCACCACACCCAGGTCGATGGGGGCGGTCAGGTTCAGGTTGGCGGCCATGGGCATGAAGTCGCCGGCCGACAGCAACTGCCCGGCCGTGTCCATCTGCAGCCGGATCACCCCCTCCTGGTGCAGCGGCAGGGCGCGGTCGCCGCGCACCACCGGGAAGAAGGCCAGGCTCAGCTGGCCGCCCTGCACGGCTTCGGTCAGCAGGGTGCGCCACTGTTCGGCGGGCATGGAAAGCTTGTTGCCGCCGTCCTCCACCGCGTGCCAGCTGTTGGGTCCTTTGCCTTGGGCCTGGGCCAGCGCCTGGTCGGCACGGGTCAGCAGGTCGCCCACGCCCTGGTTGCGCACATAGGGCACCGCCGCCAGGTGGAACAGGTCGGGGAATTCCGCTTCCCAGTGGGGCAGCCAGTCGCGCAGCAGGCGGCCGTGAATGTCTTGCGCGGCCGCGGTGGGCGAGTCGAAGGTGGGGCACATCACCGCAAATTCGCCGCCTTTCACCCGACCGGCGCGCTGGCCCGGGTGGTCGTTGCCGCTGTCGAACAGCACCTGCCCCAGCTGCTTGAGCAGTTGGTCGGCGCGCTGGTGGCCCAGCTTGGCGTTCAGCTCGTTCAGGTAGGCCAGCCGCACCAGCACCAGGCTGCCGGTGGAGCCGAACTGCTCGCCGGTCAGGATCTCGCGCAGGTGCGACAGGAAATACTCCCGGTTGGCGATGCCGGTCACCGGGTCGCGGTTGACGCGGTTGCGCAGGGCCTCCAGCCGGGCCGATTCCTCGGCGAACATCGCCTTCAGGCGGCCCACCATGTCGTTCATGGCGCGGCTCACGGCACGCAGCTCGGGCGTGGTGGGTTCGCTCACCGTCAGGAAGCGGCGCTCGGCAATCGCCTGCGCCTGGCCCACCACCTCGCCCAGCGGCCGGGTGATGACGCGCACCGCAAATGTGCCCGCCACCCCGGTGAACAGGCTGCCCGCCACAAACCACAGCAGCAGTTCCAGCGTGCCGTCCCACAGGCTCTTGTAGGCGTACTGTTCGTGGCTGGCCAGGCTGATGGTGCCGAACTGCTTCCAGCCGTCCTGGATCAGCGCCTGCCCCGGCTGGACCCGGATCGGGATCAGATCGGCAAACCACTGCGGCGCGCCCTCCAGCCGGCCTTCATACACCTTTTCGGTCAGCACCTCGCCGGTGGGTGAGGTGACGCGGATGAAGCGGTAGTGCCCCACGTCAAACTGGGCCGCCACCTGCAGTTCCACCGTCACCGGGTCCTTGTCTAGCTGCGTCAGCGACAGCGCCAGTGACGTGGCGTTGTCAAGGTTCTTCACCTGCAGCTGTTGCTCCAGGTAATGCCGCGCCGACAACACGCTGACCACCAGGCTGCCGCCGAAGGCCAGCGTCATCACCAGCGCGATGGCGATCCACAATTGTTTGATGAGTGACATGCGATGACCCCTTGGGTGGTGTGGCGGGCGTGTGCTTCACAGGCCCTCTTGTTTCATGCGCTCCAGCACCTCGCGCCAGCGCGACAGCCGGGCCGTCGGGTCGGCCGCCGAAGCGGCCTGCCCCGCGACCCACAGGCCCTGGTGGTTGAAGCTGAACACGGGCGACAGGTCGGTGCGGCGCGACGCCGGCCGCACGCTGGTGATGAGGTTGTCCAGAATCACCGGCTCGCCGGTCGGGTCCTCGTAATAGCCCAGCACCATGTGCGCTTCGGTTTTGGCGCCGGCGGTGCGGGCGCGCACGTAAATCATGCGCAGCTTCTCGTTGGGCACCCCCAGCAGCAGCAACGTCATGTATTTGCCGATGGCGTAATCTTCGCAATCGCCGGTGGCGCGGCCCATCAATTCCAGTGGCGTGGCCCAATAGTCGTTTTGCTGCCACACCACAGGGTCCAGTTCGTAAAAAATGCGCCGGTTGAAAAAGGTGTTCACCGCGTTCAACTGCTGCTCCACCGCTTGTTCGCGCACCTCTTCCAGCAGGCGGCGCCAGGCCACCACGGTTTGCTCGGCCTGGGCGCCATAGCGCTCACGGGCCAGGGACTGCATGCGGTCCAGGTTGGGGGCGGCCAAGGTGGCGCCCACCAGCCACACAACCAACCCCCAGCCCAGCCACCAAAGGCGCGGGCACAGGCGAAGAAGGTGGGTGAAAGGGCTCACTGTCGCGTGTTTCTACCGCTGCGCTTGACGGAACGCAAGTTTCCACAGCAAAAAACTTGACGAATGTTAAAGTGCGGCCAGACAATGTCTACCCGATCTGATTCACATGATATCGGGTTGTTTCAGTAAGTCTTGTGCGCTTGGAAGCCAAACGCACCCAACCCCCTAAGGGAATTGTCATGAAAACCCAAACCGCTCTCTCCGCGGTCGCCGCGGCGGTGCTGCTGTGCACTGCCCAAACCGCTCTGGCCCAGGCGCTGCCGCCACCGATGATCGAGGCCATCCGCCAGGCCGTCACCACCAACCCCGAGGTGCAGGCCCGCTGGCACAACTTCACCGCCGCCGACGCTGAAAAAGACGTGGCCAAGGCAGGCTGGAAGCCCTCGGTGGACCTGACCCACGGCTTTGGCGTGGAGCGCAACAAGGGCCCCGGCGTGCTGCCCGCCGGCGACTCCGGCACCTACAACCGCCACGGAGGCGCCCTGACCCTGACGCAGACCCTATTCGACGGCTTCTTCACCAAGAACGAGGTGCAGCGCCTGAGCTACGCCAAGCTGACCCGTTACTACGAGCTGCTGGAAGCTGCCGAAACCATCGCCCTGGAAGCGGCCCGCGCCTACGCCGACGTGGCCCGTTACTCTGCCCTGGTGGACGAGGCCAAACAGAACTTCGTCGAGCACAAGGTCACCGCCAACCAGATCGAAGAGCGTTCCTCGGCCGGCGTCAGCCGCCGCGTGGACACCGACCAGGCCACCGGCCGCCTGGCCCTGGCCGAGTCCAACCTGCTCACCGAAATCTCCAACCTGCACGACGTCAGCGCCCGTTACCAGCGCATCATGGGCGTGCTGCCGCCGGCCACCTTGCCGCCGCTGGCCGAAGGCGTCAAGCTGCAGGGCCTGCCCACCAGCGTGACCCAGGCCATGAACGAAGGCCTGGCCAACAGCCCGACCATCAACGCCGCCTACGAAAACGTGCGCTCCACCCGCTCGCAGATCGAGTCGCGCAAGGCCGGTTACTGGCCGCGCGTGGACTTCCGCATCCGCCAGACCTGGGGCCACGACATCGACAACGTCAAGGGCAACACCCGCGATACCGTGGCCGAGGTCCTGCTGAACTACAACCTGTACCGCGGCGGCGCCGACAAGGCCCGCGAATCGCAGGCGGTGGAGTTCAACAAGCAGGCCCGTGACCTGCAGGAAAAAGCCTGCCGCGACGTGCGCCAGACCTTGGCCATTGCCTACAACGACGTGGTGCGCCTGAACGAGCAGATGGGCTACCTGAACCAGCACCGCCTGTCCACCGAGGTGGCGCGCGAGGCCTACCGTCAGCAGTTCGACATTGGCCAGCGCACCCTGCTGGACGTGCTGGACACCCAGAACGAGTACTTCGAGGCCAGCCGCGCCTACATCAACGCCCAGTACAACGAGTTCACCGCCCAGGCCCGCACCCTGGCCAGCATGGGCCGGCTGGTGTCGTCGCTGGGCGTGGCCCGTGCCGACCAGCCCAGCCTGGAAGACGTGGGCCAAGACCGCGGCCTGCTGCCGCCCGAGGA
>NZ_JAAQQT010000673.1:0-7635 GCF_011742065.1 Aquabacterium sp. A08 | reverse complement strand
GGTGCGGGCCAGACGGTGACGGCCAACGTGCTGACCAACGACAGCTATGGTGCGGATGACACGGGAGGTTTGAAGGCCTTCAGCTGGGACGCGAACACGGCTGCGAAAGCGGTGTTGGCCACATACGGCACGCTGACGCTGGGCACAGACGGGCAGTACACCTTCACGCTGAACAACGCCAGCGCGGCGGTGCAGGCGCTGACGGCATCGGGCACGCCGATCCAGCAGACGCTGACCTACACCATCACGGACGCGGACGGCGACACCAGCCCGGGCAGCGTGATCATCAAGATCGTGGGAGCGGACGACAGCGCCAGCGTGACCGTGGCGACCCAAGGTGCGGACAGCACGGTGTACGAAGCGGGTCTGACGTCGGTGGCCAACACCAGCGAGACCGACAGCGACAGCTTCCAGGTCAACGCCACGGACGGCATTGCCAGCGTGACGATTGGCACGGGTTCGGGTGCGATCACCCTGACGCTGGGTCAGCTCACCAACCTGGGTGGTGTGGCTGCGGTGGACAAGACCTACGACACGGGCGAAGGCACGCTGGTGGTCACGGGCTTCAACAGCACCGACGGCAAGACCGGCACGGTGAGCTACAGCTACACGCTCAAGGCCGCACAGACACACGACAAGGCGACGGCCGACACGGCGATCAGCGACAGCGTGCCGGTGGCTGTGGCGGGTGTGGGCGGCACGGGTGCGAGCGCCAACCTGAGCATCAGCATCGTGGACGATGTGCCGAGCGTGATCGTCAACGACACGTGGGTTTACAACACCCAAAATGCGACGAACACAGGTACTGATGCTATTGCTTTCGGGGCAGATGGTCCTGCGGCAACTGGTTCTTTGACTCTGTCATGCTCCAACTTGCCAACGGGCTACGCGTTGATTCAAAGCGGTAATGTTTGGACGGCTATAAAATCCGGATCACCCGACCTTTTCTCAATCACGTTGGATCCAACCAGCGGTCAATACTCTTTCCAGCTTTTAAGCGCCAAACCGACGCAAGACGTCAACGTCGACGTTGATCAAGGTCTGGTAGCTGGAAGTTGGTATGATGCTTCCAATCAACCGACCACCGATCCAAACAATGTGTACAGCGTGGTGATTGAGCCTGCAGGCGGTAGTCCATTTAGAATAACCGCTTCGGGTGTCACCAATGGTGCTCCTTCTAAACTCAGTGTCCAAAATAGCACCATTGGTGTAGGCGGTGATGACACTATTCAGCAGACTGGAGGGGCTGATGATCGCTTTAAATTGTCTTTCCAGAATGTCACTGGTCAAGCAGCCACTCTGACGAATCTGTCGCTTGCTATTGCGCAATACAACGCGAACAATGATGAATTTGTCATCCGAGTTACGGGTGTGCAAACTAATGGTCAGGTGGTTACAGTGGAGTACAGTGATGCAAGTGCTGGGGTAGTCCTTTCTGGTGGATCCGGTAATAACCCGCTTATTGTTTCGGTTCCCATCAGTGGCTTTGTGTCCGTAAGTACCATTGAGTTGGATAGCCTCAACAGCAACATCAAGGTTGTTGATTACGATCTTGCATTCAAGGTCCAGCAGACAGTTGGTGATTATCAGTACGACTTTACTGCTGGTGTGAAAGATGGCGATCTCGATGCGACATCAGACACGTTCTCCGTGAAAGTCTTGGCGGGAACGGCTGGTGATGACACATTGGTGACTGGCATCTTTGCTGACACCGTTTCCGGTGGTGATGGTAATGACAGCATCAGCACTGGAGCTGCTAACGATATTTTGTCTGGAGGGGCCGGCAACGATACCTTGATCGGGGGCCTCGGAAACGATATCCTGGAAGGCGGCGCTGATGCCGACGTCTTTGTCTGGAAACTGGGTGACGCTGGAGCCTCCGGTGCCAAGGATGTCATTCGGGATTTCAATGTGGCAACCGACGCGCCTTCAAAAGGCGGTACTGGCGACGTGATCGATATTCGCGATCTTATTGATGTATCAGAAAATATCGCTTCGCTTCAGCCATACCTGAGTTTTGCCAATGTCGACAATAAGTTGGCTTTGGTGGTGGACGTGGATGGTTCCGGGACTGGGACGATCAAACAGACCATCGTCTTTGACAACGTGGATGTGACGGCTGGCAATCTGCAGGCGGCGAAAGATGCATTCGCTGCAGCCATGGGATTGTCTGGTACAGGCTTGACAGATAATGATCTGATCAATAGAATGATCACAGATGGGCACTTGAAAACCGATTTGTAACCCGTCTCCGCAGCCCTGATTCCAGGCTCGAGGGATCCATCTTGCAGGTGGGTCCCTTTTTGGTTTTTGGCCCGTGACCGTACCAAGGGATCGGCGAAGTCCAAGGTTAAAGATTAATCGAATTTCCGTTTTTTCTCACTGTCAGCAGCACCGCCAGCGCGTTGACGGAGCTGCTGGGAAAATCGTGCCGGCGAATGGGCCCCAGGCTGCTGTGCGATCTGATCTCGTTGTAATCCTGCCGCCTCCGCGCAATGCACTCCCGGCTTGGCTTGGATCAATACGTCAGGCGTTGCATTGATCAACTGACCCACTCCCTCAACGCCGAATGCGATGTGTGGGTATTCTGGTGCTGCCCAGAAAAGCGTGACGGCTTTAACTGGTCTTGAAATAGATTGTGCTCTTTTCCTTGCCGGCATTCACCGTCAAGGAAAAAGTCTTGTTGCTATTTTTGGGCGCTTCCATGTCAATTTCCAGCGTCCCTTTATTGCTGTTGTACGAAAAGTCGTCCACCTTGGCGCCACCCGTGGTGACCAGTTTGATGTCTTTTTCGGAAATCTTGCCCAAGCCTTGAACGTTGAACGACACCTCAAAGTCGTCCCCGGCCCTGACCCGGCACGTTTTGCCCTCGCTGGTGCATTCCTTGTATTGGTCCGACACCTGCAAAGTGGCTTGGGCGTTGTCGCCGCCAGAGGCGCCCCCGTTGTTGCTGCCAGGCGCAGCGGTGCTGGGCGGTTCTGGGGTGGGTTCTTCTGCGGGTGCGGTGGCTTCCGTGCTTGGGCTCGCCGCGTTGTCCGTGGTGCCGTTGGGTGACGGTGAACCCGACGCGGAAGGGGGCTGTGTGGCCTCGGGCGGGTTGGCCGTGTTGCCTGGGGAGGCCGGAGCCGTGTCGCTGGGCTGGGGTGGGCTGGCAGGAGCCGTGGCAGCTGGAGGGGTGGCGGCCTGAGCGCTGGGTATGGGGCCTTCCAGGGCCTCCACCGCTAGGGCAATGCGTTCGCCCGTCCCTTCCACCGTGTCAGAGGTGGTTTCAGCCCTCTCCACAAAAGCCCGGTAGCTGGGCACCGCAATCATGGCCAGTATGCCGATGACGGCGGTGACCACCACGGTTTCGATGAGCGTGTAGCCTGGCTGTTTCATGTGGCATCTCTGTAAAAATGTTTCTAAAGTATAAGAAATGCCCCGCTTAATTTCAATTATTTCTTTTTGAGGGGTTCTTACCGCACCCCCGGCCCCGTCGCCCCATCAAACCCCAACTGCGCCAGCAGCGGCAGGTCGGCTTGGTTTTCCACGCCCAACGCAATCACGGTGATGCCCAGCGCATGCGCCATGTTGCACAGGCCTTTCAGGAATTCCTGGTTGCCGGCGTTGGTGCTGATGCCGCGCACATAGCTCGGGTGCACCTTGATGTAGTCCAGTCCCAGGCCGGCCAGTTGGGCGGTTTCGGCAAAGCGCTGACCAAAGTACTCGATGCCCACCCGGCAGCCCAGCGCCTTGAGGCTGCGCGCCAGGTCGCGGAAGGCGTCGAACTGTTTGAACACGCCGTATTCGGGCACCTCGAACAGCAGGCGGCGGCACAGGTCTGGGTAGCCCTGCAGCAGTTGCACCAGCCGGTTGCGGAAGCCAAAGTCCGAAATCGTTTCGGCCGACAGGTTCACCGCCACGTCGCCGGCCACCTGGCGCAGGTGGTCGATGGCCAGCTTCACCACACCCAGGTCGATGGGGGCGGTCAGGTTCAGGTTGGCGGCCATGGGCATGAAGTCGCCGGCCGACAGCAACTGCCCGGCCGTGTCCATCTGCAGCCGGATCACCCCCTCCTGGTGCAGCGGCAGGGCGCGGTCGCCGCGCACCACCGGGAAGAAGGCCAGGCTCAGCTGGCCGCCCTGCACGGCTTCGGTCAGCAGGGTGCGCCACTGTTCGGCGGGCATGGAAAGCTTGTTGCCGCCGTCCTCCACCGCGTGCCAGCTGTTGGGTCCTTTGCCTTGGGCCTGGGCCAGCGCCTGGTCGGCACGGGTCAGCAGGTCGCCCACGCCCTGGTTGCGCACATAGGGCACCGCCGCCAGGTGGAACAGGTCGGGGAATTCCGCTTCCCAGTGGGGCAGCCAGTCGCGCAGCAGGCGGCCGTGAATGTCTTGCGCGGCCGCGGTGGGCGAGTCGAAGGTGGGGCACATCACCGCAAATTCGCCGCCTTTCACCCGACCGGCGCGCTGGCCCGGGTGGTCGTTGCCGCTGTCGAACAGCACCTGCCCCAGCTGCTTGAGCAGTTGGTCGGCGCGCTGGTGGCCCAGCTTGGCGTTCAGCTCGTTCAGGTAGGCCAGCCGCACCAGCACCAGGCTGCCGGTGGAGCCGAACTGCTCGCCGGTCAGGATCTCGCGCAGGTGCGACAGGAAATACTCCCGGTTGGCGATGCCGGTCACCGGGTCGCGGTTGACGCGGTTGCGCAGGGCCTCCAGCCGGGCCGATTCCTCGGCGAACATCGCCTTCAGGCGGCCCACCATGTCGTTCATGGCGCGGCTCACGGCACGCAGCTCGGGCGTGGTGGGTTCGCTCACCGTCAGGAAGCGGCGCTCGGCAATCGCCTGCGCCTGGCCCACCACCTCGCCCAGCGGCCGGGTGATGACGCGCACCGCAAATGTGCCCGCCACCCCGGTGAACAGGCTGCCCGCCACAAACCACAGCAGCAGTTCCAGCGTGCCGTCCCACAGGCTCTTGTAGGCGTACTGTTCGTGGCTGGCCAGGCTGATGGTGCCGAACTGCTTCCAGCCGTCCTGGATCAGCGCCTGCCCCGGCTGGACCCGGATCGGGATCAGATCGGCAAACCACTGCGGCGCGCCCTCCAGCCGGCCTTCATACACCTTTTCGGTCAGCACCTCGCCGGTGGGTGAGGTGACGCGGATGAAGCGGTAGTGCCCCACGTCAAACTGGGCCGCCACCTGCAGTTCCACCGTCACCGGGTCCTTGTCTAGCTGCGTCAGCGACAGCGCCAGTGACGTGGCGTTGTCAAGGTTCTTCACCTGCAGCTGTTGCTCCAGGTAATGCCGCGCCGACAACACGCTGACCACCAGGCTGCCGCCGAAGGCCAGCGTCATCACCAGCGCGATGGCGATCCACAATTGTTTGATGAGTGACATGCGATGACCCCTTGGGTGGTGTGGCGGGCGTGTGCTTCACAGGCCCTCTTGTTTCATGCGCTCCAGCACCTCGCGCCAGCGCGACAGCCGGGCCGTCGGGTCGGCCGCCGAAGCGGCCTGCCCCGCGACCCACAGGCCCTGGTGGTTGAAGCTGAACACGGGCGACAGGTCGGTGCGGCGCGACGCCGGCCGCACGCTGGTGATGAGGTTGTCCAGAATCACCGGCTCGCCGGTCGGGTCCTCGTAATAGCCCAGCACCATGTGCGCTTCGGTTTTGGCGCCGGCGGTGCGGGCGCGCACGTAAATCATGCGCAGCTTCTCGTTGGGCACCCCCAGCAGCAGCAACGTCATGTATTTGCCGATGGCGTAATCTTCGCAATCGCCGGTGGCGCGGCCCATCAATTCCAGTGGCGTGGCCCAATAGTCGTTTTGCTGCCACACCACAGGGTCCAGTTCGTAAAAAATGCGCCGGTTGAAAAAGGTGTTCACCGCGTTCAACTGCTGCTCCACCGCTTGTTCGCGCACCTCTTCCAGCAGGCGGCGCCAGGCCACCACGGTTTGCTCGGCCTGGGCGCCATAGCGCTCACGGGCCAGGGACTGCATGCGGTCCAGGTTGGGGGCGGCCAAGGTGGCGCCCACCAGCCACACAACCAACCCCCAGCCCAGCCACCAAAGGCGCGGGCACAGGCGAAGAAGGTGGGTGAAAGGGCTCACTGTCGCGTGTTTCTACCGCTGCGCTTGACGGAACGCAAGTTTCCACAGCAAAAAACTTGACGAATGTTAAAGTGCGGCCAGACAATGTCTACCCGATCTGATTCACATGATATCGGGTTGTTTCAGTAAGTCTTGTGCGCTTGGAAGCCAAACGCACCCAACCCCCTAAGGGAATTGTCATGAAAACCCAAACCGCTCTCTCCGCGGTCGCCGCGGCGGTGCTGCTGTGCACTGCCCAAACCGCTCTGGCCCAGGCGCTGCCGCCACCGATGATCGAGGCCATCCGCCAGGCCGTCACCACCAACCCCGAGGTGCAGGCCCGCTGGCACAACTTCACCGCCGCCGACGCTGAAAAAGACGTGGCCAAGGCAGGCTGGAAGCCCTCGGTGGACCTGACCCACGGCTTTGGCGTGGAGCGCAACAAGGGCCCCGGCGTGCTGCCCGCCGGCGACTCCGGCACCTACAACCGCCACGGAGGCGCCCTGACCCTGACGCAGACCCTATTCGACGGCTTCTTCACCAAGAACGAGGTGCAGCGCCTGAGCTACGCCAAGCTGACCCGTTACTACGAGCTGCTGGAAGCTGCCGAAACCATCGCCCTGGAAGCGGCCCGCGCCTACGCCGACGTGGCCCGTTACTCTGCCCTGGTGGACGAGGCCAAACAGAACTTCGTCGAGCACAAGGTCACCGCCAACCAGATCGAAGAGCGTTCCTCGGCCGGCGTCAGCCGCCGCGTGGACACCGACCAGGCCACCGGCCGCCTGGCCCTGGCCGAGTCCAACCTGCTCACCGAAATCTCCAACCTGCACGACGTCAGCGCCCGTTACCAGCGCATCATGGGCGTGCTGCCGCCGGCCACCTTGCCGCCGCTGGCCGAAGGCGTCAAGCTGCAGGGCCTGCCCACCAGCGTGACCCAGGCCATGAACGAAGGCCTGGCCAACAGCCCGACCATCAACGCCGCCTACGAAAACGTGCGCTCCACCCGCTCGCAGATCGAGTCGCGCAAGGCCGGTTACTGGCCGCGCGTGGACTTCCGCATCCGCCAGACCTGGGGCCACGACATCGACAACGTCAAGGGCAACACCCGCGATACCGTGGCCGAGGTCCTGCTGAACTACAACCTGTACCGCGGCGGCGCCGACAAGGCCCGCGAATCGCAGGCGGTGGAGTTCAACAAGCAGGCCCGTGACCTGCAGGAAAAAGCCTGCCGCGACGTGCGCCAGACCTTGGCCATTGCCTACAACGACGTGGTGCGCCTGAACGAGCAGATGGGCTACCTGAACCAGCACCGCCTGTCCACCGAGGTGGCGCGCGAGGCCTACCGTCAGCAGTTCGACATTGGCCAGCGCACCCTGCTGGACGTGCTGGACACCCAGAACGAGTACTTCGAGGCCAGCCGCGCCTACATCAACGCCCAGTACAACGAGTTCACCGCCCAGGCCCGCACCCTGGCCAGCATGGGCCGGCTGGTGTCGTCGCTGGGCGTGGCCCGTGCCGACCAGCCCAGCCTGGAAGACGTGGGCCAAGACCGCGGCCTGCTGCCGCCCGAGGA
>NZ_JAAQQT010000672.1:0-10994 GCF_011742065.1 Aquabacterium sp. A08 | reverse complement strand
CGCTGGGGCGCCCCGGTGGCCACCGCGCCGCTGGCGCGCGAGGTCTGGTGGGGCCTGGGCGCGGTGCTGGCGCTGTTGGTGCTGGCCCTGCTCGGGGCCGCCTGGCTGCGGCGCCAGGTGGGCGTGCAGACGCGCCACCTGCAGGCCAGCGAGGCGCGGCTCAACACCATCCTCGACAGCGTGGAGGCGGCCATCTTCATCAAGGACCCGCAGCTGCGCTACCAGTACGTCAACCGCAAGGTGGCGCAGCTGTTCGGCCAGCCGCGCGAGGCCATCCTGGGCAAAACCGACGCCGAATTCTTCAAGCACGAGTCGGTGCCCGTCATCCTGGCCGACGACCGGCCGGTGTTCGAGCGCGGTGAAACCGTCTCGGCCGAGGAAAAAATCCAGCTCCAGGGCGAGGACAAGCCGCGCACCTTCCTCACCATCAAGCTGCCGCTGCGCGAGCCCAGCGGGCGCATTTACGCGCTCTGCGGCATCTCCACCGACCTGACCGAGTACCGCCACATCCAGGCCGAGATCCACCAGCTCGCCTTCTTCGACCCGCTGACCAACCTGCCCAACCGGCGCCTGCTGCTCGACCGCCTGCACACCGCGCTGGCCTTCTACGGCCGCAACGGGCTGGACGGGGCGCTGCTGTTCATCGACCTGGACAACTTCAAGACCCTCAACGACACCCTGGGCCACGACATGGGCGACCTGCTGCTGCAGCAGATGGCCGAGCGCCTGCAGACCCAGGTGCGCGAACAGGATTCGCTGGCCCGCCTGGGGGGCGACGAGTTCGTGGTGATGCTGACCGAGCTGCACCCCGACCCGCTGGAGGCCGCGCGCCGCGCCGAACACGTGGCGCACAAGCTGCTGCGGACGCTGGCCCAGCCCTACGACCTGCACGGCCGCGCCTACGAGTGCACGGTCAGCGTGGGTGTGGCGCTGTTTTCCGACGCCGGGGGGCTGGTGGAGGACATCCTCAAGCGCGCCGACATGGCCATGTACGAGGCCAAGGCCCAGGGCCGCAACACGGTGCGCTTCTTCAACCCGCAGATGCAGCAGCACGTGGAGGCGCGCGCCGCCTTGGAGACCGACCTGCGCGAAGGCCTGGCGCACAGCCAGTTCCGGCTGCACTACCAGCCGCAGGTGGACGCCGACGGCCGCGTGCTGGGCGTGGAGGCGCTGCTGCGCTGGACCCACCCGCGCCGCGGCGAGGTGCCGCCGGCGCAATTCATCCCGGTGGCCGAGGCCTGTGGCCTGATCCTGCCGCTGGGCCAGTGGATACTGCGCGAGGCCTGCGCCCAGCTGGTGCGCTGGAGCGACCGGCCCGAGACCGCCGCCTGGCGCGTGGCGGTGAACGTGAGCGCGCGCCAGTTCCGCCACGCCGACTTTGTGCCCGACGTGCTGGCCGCCCTGCGCGACAGCGGGGCCGACCCACACCGCCTGGAGCTGGAACTGACCGAAAGCCAGCTGCTGGACGACGTGGACAGCGTCATCGCCAAGATGAGCGTGCTGCGCGCCCGCGGCGTCAACTTCTCGCTGGACGACTTCGGCACCGGCTACTCGTCGCTGTCTTACCTCAAGCGGCTGCCGCTGTACAAGCTGAAGATCGACCAGTCCTTCGTGCGCGACCTGCTGGTGGACGCCAACGACGCCGCCATCGTGCGCACCGTGGTGGCGCTGGCGCGCAGCCTGGACCTGGCCGTCATCGCCGAAGGGGTGGAAACCGACGCCCAGCGCAACGCCCTGCTGGCCGCCGGCTGCCGCGAATACCAGGGCTACCTGTACGCCCGGCCCATGCCGGCCCCGGCGCTGGAGGCCTGGCACGGCGCCGAGCGGGGCTGAAACGGCTCAGCCGCTCAGGCCGCGCCGCAGCACTTCTTGTACTTCTTGCCGCTGCCGCAGGGGCAGGGGTCGTTGCGGCCGGGCTCTTCGCCCTTGACCACCTGTTCCACCCGCGGCCCGATGCTTTTCCACAGGTCGCGCAGGTCGTACACCGCCCACAGGGCTTCGCCGTAGGCGTTCAGGCGTTCCTGGCTGACGCTGGGCGGGCTGTCCTCGCCGAACATGCTGATGCTGGGCTCGCCGTCGTCGTCCTCGGTCATGGCGACGAGGCGCTCCAGCGCGTCCTCCAGCCAGCCGGCGGCTTCCTTGTCGCGCGGCGGCGCCCATTCCTCGGGCCAGGTTTCCACCGCGTACATGAAGCCCAGCGCCCACACCTGGGCGAAGGACGGCAGCTCTTCGTTGGCCAGCTCTTCGGCCATGGCGGCGCGTTCCTCGTCGGTCATGGCGGCCACGGCGCCGCGCACGTCCACCACCTCGGGGGCGTAGGAGCGTTCGTCCTCCAGGCTGTCCACCGGGGCGTCCAGCGCGGTGCGCACCTCGTCCCAGCGGCGCTGCCACAGGGTCAGGAACTGTTCGTACTGCGCCGGGCTGGCGAACAGGCCGGGGCCGAAGGCGCCGCCCTCGTCGTCGCCCAGCAGGGCGCCCAGGTATTCGCTGGCCGGAATCTCGCGGCGGCAGCAGATCAGCGCGGCCATGAAGCCCTCGCAGAACTCCCACTGCGGCACCTCGTCCAGGCGCTCGCGCAGGTCGTCCAGGATCTGGTCGAGCGCGTCGTAGTCGGTGTCGGTCAGGGCGGTGGGGGTGGCGGTCGTGTTCATGCCGGCAGTGTAGCGGCAGGCCGTGACAGGGTGGGTGGCGGCACCTGTTGGTTCCGAGCGACACCGCCGTTTGGCGCTGCAGGAGTTGGGCCAGAATCGCTTCCGTGCAGCCCATCGGCTGTCTGCCCATTCAGAGGCCCCCATGCCCATCTTTGCCACGACGGTGTTCCTCTCAGCGTTCCTGCTGTTCCAGATCCAACCCATCGTCGCCAAGATGATCCTGCCGTGGTTTGGCGGGGCGTCGTCGGTCTGGAGCCTGTGCCTGGTGTTCTTTCAGGCGGAACTGCTGCTGGGCTATGCCTACGTGCACTGGATGCACGAGAAGTTGCAGGCCCACCGCCAGATGGTGCTGCACGGCGGCCTGCTGCTGCTGAGCCTGCTGACCTTGCCGGTGGTGGCCAACCCGGCCTGGCTGGACGCGTTGCCGCAATCCCCCAGCCTGTCGGTGCTGCTGGTGCTGGCCACCACGGTGGGGGCGCCCTACCTGCTGCTGTCCACCACCGGCCCGCTGATGCAGGCCTGGTATGCCCGTTCCAGCCTGTACGCCACGTCCCGGGTGCAGCCTTACCGGCTGTATGCGCTGTCCAACCTGGCCTCCATGCTGGGCCTGCTCACCTACCCGGTGCTGGTGGAGCCCTGGCTGGACCTGCGCCCGCAGGCGCTGGTCTGGTCCACCGGCTATGCGCTGTTCGTGGTGGCCTGCCTGGCCACCGCTGCCGTCACCTGGCGCGGTCTGCACCGCGCGACCGATGCCGATGCCGCTGCCCAGGCCGCCCCGCGCCCGCCGTGGACCGAGTGCCTGCTGTGGGTGGGGCTGGCGGCCACTGCCACGGTGCTGCTGCTGTCCATCACCCGGCACCTGACGCAGGACGTGGCCCCGGTGCCCTTCCTGTGGGTGCTGCCGCTGAGCCTGTACCTGCTGAGCTTCATCCTCTGCTTCGACGCCCCGCGCTACTACGTGCGCTCCGCTTTCCTGGCGGCGCTGCCGGTGGCGTTCCTGGCGCTGGACTGGGTGATGGACGCGGGCATGGAGGTGCTGTGGCTGATCGTGCTGCTGTGCGGCGCGCTGTTCGTGTTCTGCATGGTCTGCCACGGTGAACTGGTGCGGCGCAAGCCGCCGGTGCGCCACCTCACGCTGTTCTACCTGATGCTGTCCATCGGCGGTGCGCTGGGCGGGGCCTTCGTGGGCCTGTTGGCGCCGGCGGTGTTCAATGCCTATTACGAGCTGCCCATCGGGCTGTTCGCCTGCGCCGCCCTGGTGACGGTGGTGCTGTGGTCGTCGCTGCAGCGGCACTGGCGCGTGCTGTTGCTGATGGCGCTGTTGGCCTACGGCGCGCGGCTGGTGGACATTTCGCGCAGCTACGTGCAGGGCTACCAGGCCGTGATGCGCAACTTCTACAGCCAGCTGCGGGTGGACGAGTCCACCGACGCGGTGGGCCCGGTGCGCAGCATGCTGCACGGGCGCATCAACCACGGCGAGCAGTACCTGCAGGAGCCGCACCGCCGCCAGCCCACCGCGTACTACTGCGAGCTGTCGGGCATTGGCCGGGCCATCCGCAGCCTGCCGCAGGACCGGCCCCTGCGCCTGGGCGTGGTGGGCCTGGGCACCGGCACGCTGGCCGCCTACGGCCGCCCTGGCGACGTGATGCGCATCTACGAAATCAACGACCAGGTGCTGAGCCTGGCGCGCAGCCACTTCACCTACCTGCAGGACAGCGGCGCCACCATCGAAACCGCGCTGGGCGACGGCCGGCTGGTGCTGGAGGCCGACCCGCCCCAGGGCTTTGATCTGCTGGCCATGGACGCGTTCTCGGGCGACTCCATCCCCACCCACCTGCTCACGCTGGAGGCCCTGCGCGGCTACCTGCGCCACCTGGCGCCGCAGGGCCTGCTGGCGGTGCACATCACCAACCGCTACCTGGACCTGGAGCCGGTGATGGCCACCGCCGCGCAGGCGCTGGGCCGGGTGGCCGTGGCCTACCCGCTGCGCCCGCCCGAGGGCGACCTGTACTGCCGCAGCTCCACCTGGGTGCTGCTGATGACGCCCGCGCAGGCGGCGCAGCTGCCACCGGTGCTGGCCGGCGGCAAGCCGCTGACCGCCCCGGCCGGCTTCCGCCCGTGGACCGACAGCTTTTCCAACCTGCTGGGCATTTTGAAGGACTGAGCGGCGCCCCAAGGTTGGCAGAGGGCGCTAGACTGTTCCGACCATGTCCGACCCTGCGCACGACCCCCTGCCCGCCCCGCCCACTGGGCACCTGGCCGCTGCCGCCGTCGCGGCGCACCATGGCGAGCCGGTGGCCCCGCGCCTGGCCCCCAGCGCCCTGCGCCTGTGCGTGGACCCCGCCGGCCTGGGCTTTGCCGACACCGCCGAGCTGGCGCACGAGCCGCTGCCCTGGATCGGCCAGGAGCGCGCCCACACCGCCGCCCGCTTCGGCCTGGGGCTGGACCAGCCGCACTACCACCTGTTCGTGCTGGGCGACGTGGGCACCGGCCGTTCCACCCTGCTGCAGCAGGCCATGGACGCCGCCGCCGCCGCCCGCCCGGTGCCGCCCGACCTGTGCTACCTGCACAACTTCCAGACGCCCGAGCGCCCGCGCGCCCTGCGCCTGCCGGCCGGCCAGGGGCGCCAGCTGCGCCAGCACATGGCCGAGCTGGTGCGGGCGCTGCAGACCGACATCCCCAAACGCTTCGCCGAGCCCGACTTCAAGGCCGAGCTGGACGCCCTGGAAAAACGCTACAGCGACCAGGAGGCCGAGGCCTACGCCGCGCTGTCGGCCTTTGCCGACGCCCGCCACTTTGCCCTGCGCCGCGACAGTGGCCAGCTGGTGTTCACCCTGGTCAACCCCGACGGCGAGGGCCTGAGCGCGGCCGAAATGACCGCCCTGCCCAAGGCCGAGCGCGACGCCTTCGACCAGGGCGAGCGCGAGCTGCGCGCGCAGATCCTGCACTTTCTGGAGGTGACCGCGCCGCTGGAGCGCGCCCTGCGCGAAGGCGTGGTGGCGCTGCGCATCCAGGCCATCAAGCCGCTGCTGGACCGGGCCTTTGGCGCCGTGCGCCAGGAGCTGAAAAAACAGTTCAAGGACACCCGCAAACTGGGCACCTGGCTGGACGAGGTGACGCACGACCTGCTGGAGCACCTGGAGCTGTTCGAGCCCGCCGCGCCCGAGGACGACGAGGACCGGCGCGAGGCCCTGGCGCAGCAGCTCGCGCGCTACCGCGTCAACCTGGTGGTGGACAACGCCGACGCCCAGGGCGCCCCGGTCATCGTCGAAAACAACCCGCTGTACCGGCCGCTGTTTGGCAGCATCGAATACCAGTCCGACAACGACGTGCTGGTGACCGACTTTTCGCGCATCCGCGCCGGCAGCCTGCTCAAGGCCCACGGCGGCTACCTGATGCTGCACCTGCGCGACCTGTTCACCGACGAGCTGGTCTGGGAAAAGCTGCGACGCTTCCTGCGCAGCGGCCGGCTGCAGATCGAGGAACCCGGCACCATGTTCAGCGCCCTGGCCACCACCTCGCTCGAACCCGAGGCGGTGGACGTGGACGTCAAGCTGGTGCTGATCGGCGCCAACGAGCACTACTACGCCCTGCAGGAGGGCGACCCGGAATTTGCGCGCCACTTCCGCGTCAAGGTGGACTTTGCCGACGCCTTCCACGCCAGCGACGACACCCGCTACGCCACCGGCGTGTTCGTGGCGCACACCTGCCAGCGGCTGGGGCTGCCGCACTTCAGCGCGGCGGCGGTGGCGCGCTTGATCGAAGACACCCACCGCGAGGCCGAGGACCAGACCCGACAGAGCGCCGCCTTCGCCCGCACCGAGGCGCTGGTGGTGGAAAGCGCCGCCACCGCCCAGGCGCGGGGCGCGCGCCGGGTGGAGCGCGCCGACGTGGACGCCGCCCTGGCCGCGCGCAACCACCGCCACGACTACCCCGACCAGCGCCTGCGCGAGGCCATCGCCGAGGGCGACCGCCTCATCGCGCTCGGCGGCGCGCGCGTGGGCCAGCTCAACGGCCTGAGCGTGATCGACCTGGGCGACTACCGATTCGGCCTGCCCATGCGCGTGGCCGCGCGCACCGTGGCCGGCTCCGAAGGGCTGCTCAACATCGAGCGCGAGGTGGCGCTCTCCGGTCCCATTCACGACAAGGCGGTGCTCATTCTGCACAGCTATCTGTCGGCGCTGTTCGGCCACCTCGCGCCGCTGGCGTTGTCGGCGTCCATCGTCTTCGAGCAGGAGTACAGCGGCATCGAGGGCGATTCGGCCTCCTGCGCCGAGCTGTTCGCGCTGCTGTCCTCGCTGTCGGGCGTGCCGCTGAAGCAGGGCATCGCCGTCACCGGCGCGCTCAACGCGTTTGGCGAGGTGCTGCCCATCGGCGGGGTGAACGAGAAGATCGAGGGCTTTTTTCGCGTTTGCCAGGCCGAGGGCCTGACCGGCGAGCAGGGCGTGCTGGTCCCGCACCGCAACCGCCGCCACCTGATGCTCAACGACGCCGTCTGCGACGCGGTGGCGCAAGGGCGCTTCCACATCCACACCGCGCGCCACGCGCTGGAGGGCCTGGCGCTGCTGACCGGCGTGCCGGTGGGCGAGGCGGGGCCGGCCGACGGCACGCCGGCCTACCCGCCCGACACCCTGCTGGGCCGGGCCGAGGCCACGCTGCACGCCTACCGCCGCGCCATGCACCGCGCGGGCAACCCCAAGGCCTGGCGCCGGCGCGCCTAGCCACCGCTCGGGGCCGGGTCAGGCGTGGGGCGCGGCCCAGTCCCGCGCCTGGTCCAGCACGAAGTCGATCAGGGTCCGCACCGCCAGCGTCTGGTAGCGGTCGGGCATGCGCAGCAGGAACAGCCGGGTGCCGAACAGGCTCAGGCGCCAGTCGTCCAGCGCGGTGACGACACGGCCGGCCGCCACGTCGGCGGCCACCAGGTAGTCGGGCACCAGGCCCACGCCCAGGTCGGCCAGGATGGCCTCGTGCAGGAACTGGAAGTTCTCCGACGCCAGCGTGGGCTGCAGCGCCAGTTCGCGCCGTTCCTCGCCGCGGTAGGCGGCCAGACGCAGCTCGCGCCCCACCACGGTGGAGGTGACGATGGGCAGGTGCTGCAAGTCCTCCAGCCGCTGCGGCAGCGGGTGCCGCGCCGCGAATCCGACCGAGGCGCAGGCGATGTGGCGCATCGGCGCCAGTTCGCGCGCCACCAGGCCGGGCGGCGGCTCGCTCATCACCCGCACCGCCACGTCCACCTCGTCGCGCAGCAGGTCGTCCACCCGGTTGTCGAACACCAGCTCCAGCGTGATGCTGGGGTGCAGGCGCTTGAACGCGATCAGCCAGCCCGACATCACCAGCTGCCCGAAGCCGGTCGGCACGGCCAGCCGCACGTGGCCGTGCAGCCCCTCGGCCAGGCTGGCCACCGACTCCTGCGCCGCCAGCAGCTCGTCGCGGATGGCGCGGCCGTGCTGGCAGAGCTTGCGCCCGGCCTCGGTCGCTTCGATGCGCCGCGTGGTGCGGCGCACCAGCTGCAGCCCCACGGCTTTTTCCAGCTGGCTCAGGTGGTAGCTCACGTTGGCGCGGCTCATGCGGCGCTTGCGGGCGGCCTGGCTCAGGCCCCCGCTGTCCACGATGTCCACCAGCAGCAGCAGGGCGGTGGCGTCCATCATTGTTCAGTACGGTTTGACAGAATGTTCATGGTGTTTGGGATTGTCAAGGAATCAGCGCTGTTGAACAATCCCGCTCACCCCGCCGCCCGCGCGCGGCCCCCTGTTTGCCCTGGCCCCACCCATGACCCTGTATGCCCTGCACGGCGGCGTCGCCGTCGTCGCCCTGAACCACCCCCCCGTCAACAGCCTGAGCCACGCGCTGCGCCGCTTCATCGTGCAGGCGCTGGACGCGGCCGAAGCCGACCCGGCCGTGCGCGGCGTGGTGCTGGCCGGCAGCGACAAAGCGTTCTCTGCCGGTGCCGACGTGGCCGAGTTGGGCACCCCGGCGCAACTGGCCGAGCCGATTCTGCTGACCGTGCTGGCGCGGGTGGCGGCTTGCCGCAAGCCGGTGGTGGCGGCCCTGACCGGCGTGGCGCTGGGCGGCGGGCTGGAACTGGCCATGACCTGCCACGGCCGCGTGGCACTGGCCAGCGCCAGGGTCGGCCTGCCCGAGATCAACCTGGGCCTGATCCCCGGCTCCACCGGCACGCAGCTGCTGCCACGCCTGGTGGGCGTGCCCCAGGCGCTGGCCATGATGCTGACCGGACAGCCCCAGACCGCCCAGGCCTGGGCCGACAGCGGCCTGTTCGACCGCGTGGTGGCCGCCGACGTGGTGGCCGCCGCCTGCGAACTGGCGCGCCAGTGGGCCGAGCCCGGCGCCCTGCCGGTGGGCACCCGCGAGCGCACGCTGGACACCGCCGCCGTGGCCGAGCAGGTGGCTGCGGAGCGCAGCCAGCTGAATGCCCGCCAGCGCCTGCAGCCCGCCTACACCGCCCTGCTGGACGCGGTGGCCGGCTGCGCGCGGCCGTTCGCCGAAGGCGCCCAGCGCGAGCGCGAGCTGTTCCTGCAACTGGTGCCCAGCACCGCCGCCCAGGCCCTGCGCCACCAGTTCAAGGCCGAACGCGAGGCCACCAAGCTGCCGCCCGACCTGCAGGCCGAGCAGCGCCCGGTGCAGACCGTGGCCGTGATTGGCGCCGGCACCATGGGCGCGGGCATCGCCATCTGCGCGCTGGACGCCGGCCTGAGCGTGCTGCTGCTGGAGCAGAACGACGAGGCCTTGGACCGCGGCAGCCAGCGCGTGGCCGATCACTACCGCGGCCGCGTCGCCGCCGGCAAGATGAAGTCCGCCGTGGCCGACGCCGCCCAGGCCCGCTTGACCGCCACCACCGACTGGACCCTGCTGGCCCAGGCCGATCTGGTGATCGAAGCCGTGTTCGAGGACCTCGCCGTCAAGCAGGCCGTGTTCCGGCAGATCGACGCCCACGCCCGCCCCGGCGCGGTGCTGGCCACCAACACCTCTTACCTGGACGTGGACGCGATCGCGAACGCCACGTCGCGGCCGCAGGACGTGCTGGGCCTGCACTTCTTCAGCCCCGCCCACGTGATGAAGCTGCTGGAGGTGGTGCGCGGGGCGCGGACCGCGCCCGACGTGCTGGCCACCGGCATGGCGCTGGGCAAGACCTTGAAAAAAATGCCCGTGCTGTGCGGCAACGCCTTCGGCTTCATCGGCAACCGCATCTACAACGCCTACCGCAAGCAGTGCGAATTCATGCTGGAAGACGGCGCCTGGCCCGAAGACGTGGACCAGGCCCTGACCGGCATGGGTTTTGCCATGGGCCCGTTTGCCGTGGCCGACCTGTCGGGCCTGGACATCGCCTGGCGCATGCGCAAAGCCCAGGCCGCCACCCGCGACCCGCGCGAACGCTACGTGAGCATCCTCGACCAGTTGTGCGAGCAGGGCCGCCTGGGCCGCAAGACCGGCGCCGGCTACTACACCTACACCGACGGCAAGGCCGCCAAAACCACCGACGCCACCGTGCGCGGCATCATCGAACAGGCCAGTGCGGCGCGCGGCCTCACCCGCCAGCCGCTGAGCGGGGACCAGATCACTCGCCGCGCCTTGTTGGCCATGGTGAATGAGGCCGCGCTGCTGCTGGCCGAAGGCGTGGCCGCTCGCGCCAGCGACATCGACGTGGTCCTGGTGCAGGGCTACGCCTTCCCGCGCTGGGAAGGCGGCCCGGTGTTCTGGGCGCGCCAGCAAGACCGCGCCACCCTGGCGCGCGACCTGCAGGCCCTGGTCCGCGACGCCGGTTTCGGCGCCCGCCTGGGCGACCTGGACGCCCTGCTGGCGTGACCCCCCGCCGCCGCCCAACCCTGTAAGCTGTGGCCACGGCCCGGCTGTTGTGCCCCCAGACCGACCGACCCCACCCACGGAGACCCCCATGACCCAAGCCTTCATCTGCGACGCCATCCGCACCCCCTTCGGCCGCTACGGCGGTGCCCTGTCCAGCGTGCGCACCGACGACCTCGGCGCCATTCCCCTCAAGGCCCTGATGGCGCGCAACCCCAACGTGGACTGGGCGGCCGTGGCCGACGTGATCTACGGCTGCGCCAACCAGGCCGGCGAAGACAACCGCAACGTCGCCCGCATGGCCGGCCTGCTGGCCGGTCTGCCGCTGGAGGTGCCCGGTGGCACCGTCAACCGCCTGTGCGGCTCGGGCCTGGACGCCATCGGCACCGCCGCGCGCGCCATCAAGGCCGGGGAAGCGGGCCTGATGATCGCCGGCGGCGTGGAAAGCATGAGCCGCGCGCCCTTCGTCATGCCCAAGGCCGAAAGCGCCTTCAGCCGCAGCAACGCGGTGTACGACACCACCAT
>NZ_JAAQQT010000671.1:0-14870 GCF_011742065.1 Aquabacterium sp. A08 | reverse complement strand
GGCGCGGCCATCCTCATGGGCGTCAAGCGCGGGCTGTTCTCGAACGAGGCCGGCCTGGGCAGCGCGCCCAACGTGGCGGCCGTGGCCTACGTGCCGCACCCGGCCAGCCAGGGCATTGTGCAGGCGTTCTCGGTGTTCATCGACACCCTGGTGATATGCTCCTGCACCGCTTTCATCGTGCTGCTCAGCGGCGTGTACCAGCCCGGCATGGCCACCGAACTGGGCGGCGTCGCGCTGACGCAGGCTTCGCTGGCCAACATCGTGGGCGAATGGGGCCGCGTGTTCGTGAGCGTGGCGCTGATGCTGTTTGGCTTCACCACCATGGTTTACAACTACTACCTCGGCGAAAACAGCCTGAGCTTCTTCACCGGCGAGAACCGGGGCGTGCTGGTGCTGTACCGCCTGGTGGTGATCGCCCTGTGCGGCTGGGGCGCCACCACCGACCTGGGCACCGCCTTCGCCTTTGCCGACGTGACCATGGGCTTTCTGGCCCTGGCCAACCTGTTTGCCCTGGCCATGCTGTTCAAACAAGGCCTGCGCCTGATGCGCGACTACGACGAGCAGGTGGCCGCCGGCGTGCCCGAGCCGGTGTTTGACGCCACCCGCTTTGCCGACCTGGGCGTGGACCGCCAGGCCTGGGTGCTCGAGCCCGCCGACGCCGAGCGCGTGGCCCAAACCGCCCGCCGTGGCGCCTGAGCCGGGAGGACCGGGCGTGACGGGCACGGGCCGCGTTCTGGTGTTGCACGTGGGGGGCACCATCGGCATGGTGGCGTCGCCCCAGGGCTACCGGCCCGCGCCGGGCTTTCCCGAACGGCTGCGCCAGGCGCTGCACGCCACCGGCGGTCAGGGCCTGCCCGCCTTCGACGTGCGGGAGCTGGACCCGATCGACAGCGCCGAACTGCGCCCCCGCGACTGGGCCGTGATGGCCCAGGCCCTGGTGGACCACTGGGACCGCTACGACGGCTTTGTGCTGCTGCACGGCACCGACACCATGGCCTGGAGCGCGTCGGCCCTGTCCTTCCTGCTGCGCGGGCTGGACAAGCCGGTGGTGTTCACCGGCTCGCAAATTCCCATGAGCGAACCGCGCAGCGACGGCCTGGGCAACGTCGAAAACGCCCTGCGCCTGGCCGCCCTGCCCGCACTGCGCGAGGTGACTCTGTGCTTTGGCCGCCATCTGCTGCGCGGCAACCGCGCCCGCAAGCTGGCCACCGCCCAATTCGATGCTTTCGAGGCGCCCAACGCCCTGCCCCTGGCGGAACTGGGCATCGACATTCACCTGCACCGCGACCGCCTGTGGCCCGCCACCGGCCCGCGCCGGTTTGCCGTGCCCACCTTTGACGACGAAGCCGTGGCCGTGCTGGCGCTGCACCCTGGCATGAGCGGTGCGGCCGTGGACGCCCTGCTGGCCCCCCCGGGCGTGCGCGGCCTGGTGCTGCTCAGCTACGGCGCGGGCAACGTGCCGGCCAACCACCAAGGTTTTATGGCGGCGCTGGCGCGCGCGGCGGCGCGCGGGGTGGTGCTGGTCAACGTCACCCAGTGCCTGCACGGCAGCGTGCAGCAGGGCGCGTACGCCACCGGCTCGGCGCTGGGCGCGCTGGGCGCGGTGCCGGCCGGCGACATGACGCCCGAAGCGGCGTTTGCCAAGCTGCATGTGCTGCTGGCGTCCACCGACGATGCGGACGCGGTGCGGCGGGGGATGGCAGAGAGGTGGTGTGGGGAGATGGGGCGCTGAGCGGGGCCAACGGCTACTGTTGGGCGTAGCCGATGTTTTTTCAAAAACCACTACCCACAGAAGTTATCCTCATGGGATAAAAATGCACCTTATGGGCGCCTCCGGCTTCCACCCCTTTAATCAAGTCAGCAGTGGGGACTAGCACATTCCAATCTTTGCGATCTCAGCTCTTCGGATGAGCAAATGGATCTTTGGCTCTAATTGAAATACTCGAGTTGTGCCTTATCTGCTTCGAAGTCAATCAGACATGCAAAGCTGTTGCGGATCATGGCGCCGAAACTATTTTGCGCGTCCACGTAGGAGACCACTCGAAACTTGCCGGCTCCTGTACTCGTGACGGAGGCGTCGGAAAAGCTAGCGAATTTTGCTGAAGAAGGAGCCTTTAGGCTGGACTTAACCAGTCGCTCGCAATACATGTGCGCGCTGACGGCATCTCGGCCAGTATTGTTGTCCGGAGTCGTACCAACAATGACCATGGTCCCGACAACCACGGAATATGTAATGGCTACCGTTGCTTTAGATACAGGCTTTGGGTAAGGTTTTTTGTGGCCGCAATGAGGACAGGCTTTGATACCGATGGCAACAACCCCACCGCAGGCAGGACATGCTGCAGTAGGATTTAACTTCAGGTCATTGCGGTGTTTGTAGAGGTAGAACCCTAGTGGGGCAAAAAACAGCAGCGCGAACCCTGCAGTTCCACCGAATCTCAACAGCAGTAATACGCTTAGTATGCTGCCTAACCACAGTGCTGGCTTCCGCCAGCGGTGAATGGTTATAGCAGGTGAAGCAGGTGGTTTAGTCTTTTCCTCGTTGCGCTTGGCCGCCTGTGCCTCCAGATAGCGTTCGTAAATGACACCGCAGCCTGGGCACTCTGTCTCCGGTTGGGTGTCGGCGGGCTTGCGTGCGTAGCCGCACTTGGGGCATTCTGTCATGTGACTCTCCCTGTCGTTTGTATGGTTTATTCTGCCACGGCAATCCTGCAGTTACCTGTGCGCTGGCCAAGCCAAGGTGTTCTGCCTCATAGGGCCTTATAGTTTGGCTTGATATCCCGCCCGATTCGATACGTTGTTTGAGTAGAAAAAAAGCCGCCTTGAGGCGGCTGGGTTCATGCGGCTCAAAAGCTGAGCCGTATTTCGGAAAATACGGCTCACACGCCTCAGTTCACCACCTGCGCCAGTGCCCCGCGCGCGTATTGGGCGGCCACTTCGGTCAGGGTGTACCCTTTGATCTTGCCGGCCTGGCCTTCGCAGCCGAATTCCAGGTAGCGCTGCTTGCAAATGGCCTGGGCGGCGGCGCGCGCGGGCTTGAGCCATTCGCGGGCGTCGAACTTGTCGGGGTTTTCCACCAGGAACTTGCGCACCGCGGCGGTCATGGCCAGGCGGATGTCGGTGTCGATGTTCACCTTGCGCACGCCGAACTTGATGGCTTCCTGGATCTCTTCCACCGGCACGCCGTAGGTTTCCTTCATCTGGCCGCCGTACTGGTTGATGAGCGCCAGCAGTTCCTGCGGCACGCTGGAGGAACCGTGCATCACCAAATGGGTGTTGGGGATGCGGGCGTGGATTTCCTTGACGCGGGAAATGGCCAGGATGTCGCCGGTGGGCTTGCGGCTGAACTTGTAGGCGCCGTGGCTGGTGCCGATGGCGATGGCCAGCGCGTCCAGTCCGGTGGCCTTGACGAACACGGCGGCTTCTTCGGGGTCGGTCAGCATCTGGCTGTGGTCCAGCTTGCCTTCGGCGCCAATGCCGTCTTCCTCGCCGGCTTCGCCGGTTTCCAGGTTGCCCAGGCAGCCCAGCTCGCCTTCCACCGACACCCCCACCTTGTGCGCCATCTCCACCACGCGGCGGGTCACGTCCACGTTGTATTCGAAGCTGGCGGGGGTCTTGCCGTCTTCCTTGAGCGAGCCGTCCATCATCACCGAGCTGAAGCCCAGGTCGATGGCGCCCTGGCACACCGCCGGGCTCTGGCCGTGGTCCTGGTGCATCACCACCGGGATCTGCGGGTAGGCCTCGCAGGCGGCCTGCACCAGGTGCTTGATGAAGGGTTCGCCCGCGTACTTGCGCGCGCCGGCGCTGGCCTGCAGGATGACGGGGGCGCCCACTTCTTTGGCGGCCTCCATCACGGCCTGCACCTGTTCCAGGTTGTTGACGTTGAAGGCCGGAATGCCGTAGCCGTGCTCGGCGGCGTGGTCGAGCAGTTCGCGCATGGAAACGAGCGCCATGGATGATCCCCTGGAAACAACAGTACAGAAATGGTCTGCCGGCGATTTTAGCCGGCCACCCCCAGCCGCGCACCGGCGTGCCGGGGGGCCGGGGGGCCGTAGGGATCAACCGGTGTTGCGCAGCCCCGCCGCAATGCCGTTGATGGACAGGTGGATGCCGCGCTTGACCCGTTCGGTGTCGCTGCCGGCGCGGTAGCGCCCGATCAGTTCCACCTGCAGGTGGTGCAGCGGGTCGATGTAGGGGAAGCGGTGCGCGATGGAGCGCGCCAGGGCCCGGTTGCTGGCCAGTCGCTCCTCGGCGCCGGTGATCAGCGTCAGGGCGTCCTGGGTGCGCTGCCATTCGGCTTCGATGGCGGCAAACACCCGCTTGCGCAGCTTGGCGTCGGGCACCAGGTCGGCGTAGCGCCGGCCCAGCGACAGGTCGCTCTTGGCCAGCACCATGTCCAGGTTGGACAACAGGGTGCTGAAGAAGGGCCACTTCTTGTGCATCTGCTGCAGCAGCTTGAGCGCTTCGGCTTCGCCCAGGCGGGCCTGCATCTGCGCCACCGCGCTGCCCAAGCCGTACCAGCCGGGCAGCGTCAGACGGCACTGGCCCCAACTGAAGCCCCAGGGAATGGCCCGCAGGTCTTCGATGCGTTGCGTGGCCTTGCGCGACGCCGGGCGCGAGCCGATGTTGAGTTCGGCGATTTCGCGGATCGGCGTGGCGCTGAAGAAGTAGTCGGTGAAGCCCGGGGTTTCGTAGACCAGGGCGCGGTAGGCGTCCATGCTGGCCTGCGACAGTTCGGCCGCTGCCTCCAGGTACTTGGCCGGGATCGGCTTGGCCGGCGGCAGCAGCGTGGCTTCCAGCGTGGCGGCCACCAGGGTTTCCAGGTTGCGCCGGCCAATGTCGGGGTTGGCGTACTTGGAGCCGATGACCTCGCCCTGTTCGGTCAGGCGGATCTGGCCGCGCACGGTGCCGGCCGGCTGCGCCAGGATGGCCTGGTAGCTGGGGCCGCCGCCCCGGCCCACCGTGCCGCCGCGGCCGTGGAACATGCGCAACTGCACCGGCTGGCCCAGCTCGCGCGAGAGTTCGTCAAACAGCGCCACCAGCGCGGTTTCGGCGCGGTACAGCTCCCAGTTGCTGGTGAAGATGCCACCGTCCTTGTTGCTGTCCGAATAGCCCAGCATCACGTCCTGTTCGTGGTACTGGTTGGGACCACCGCGCAGCACCAGGCCTGCGATGCCGGGCAGGCGGTAGAACGCGTCCATGATGCCGGCCGCATTGCGCAGGTCTTCGATGGTCTCGAACAGCGGCACCACGATCAGGTCGGCCACCGCGTCGTGGTCCAGGGTGCCGCGCACCAGGCCCACTTCCTTTTGCAGCAGCAGCACCTCCAGCAGGTCGCTCACCGTTTCGGTGTGGCTGATGATGGCGTGGCGGATGCAGGCGGCGCCAAAGCGCTCGCGCAGCTCGCGCGCGGTCTGGAAGATGGCCAGCTCGCTCAGGGTGTGGGCGGTGTAGGGGGCGCCGGGCACGCGCAGCGGGCGCGCGTCGTTGAGCAGGCGCAGCAGCAGTTGCTGCTTGGCGTCTTCGCCCAGGGCGCTGTAGTCGGGCTCGATGCGGGCGTGGGCCAGCAGGTCGGCCACGGCCAGTTCGTGCTGGTCGGAGCTCTGGCGCAGGTCCACCGTGGCCAGGTGGAAGCCGAACACCTCCACCGTGCGGATGAGGGGCTTGAGCCGGTGCTGGGCCAGGGCTTCGCAGCGCTGTTCCTTCAGCGAGGCGTCGATGGTGCGCAGGTCGGCCAGCAGCTCGTCGGCGCTGGCGTAGGGGTTTTGCGGGGCCACGGCGTGGCGCGCGGCTTCGCCGCCGGTGAGTGCATGCAGCGTGGCGGCCAGGCGCGCGTAAACGCCGGTGAGCGCGCGGCGGTAGGGCTCGTCCTGGCGGTGGGCGTTGGTGTCGGGCGAGCGCTCGGCCAGCGCCTGCATGGCCGGCGGCACCGGCAGCAGCATGGCCGACAGCGACAGTTCCGCCCCCAGGCGGTGCACCTCGGTCAGCAGGTGGCGCAGCACCCGGTCGGCCTGCTGTTGCAGCGCGTGGCGCAGGGTGTCGGCGGTGACGTTGGGGTTGCCGTCGCGGTCGCCCCCGATCCACTGGCCCATGCGCAGGAAGGGCGCCACCGGGCGGCCGTCCAGCGCCTGTTCGATCTGGCGGTACAGGCGCGGGATTTCGGGCAGGAAGGTGCTCTGGTAGTAGGTGAGCGCGTTCTCGATCTCGTCGGCCACGGTGAGCTTGGTGAAGCGCAGCAGCCGGGTGTGCCACAGCTGCGTCACGCGGGCCAGCATCTGCGCTTCGTTGGCGGCCAGTTCGCGCGCCAGCAGCCCGTCGCCGGGGCGGGCGCCGCCGGCGGCCTGCACCACGGCGTCGCGCTCGGCCAGCAGGCGGGCGATGTCGCGCTCGGCGTCCAGGATGCTCTTGCGCTGCACCTCGGTCGGGTGGGCGGTGAGCACGGGCGACAGGTGGCCGTGGGCCAGGGTGCGGGCGATGGTGTCGGCGTCCACCCCGGCGTCGCGCATGCGGGCCCAGGTGTGGGCCAGGCTGCCTTCTTGCACATGGCCGGCGCGCTCGTGCACCGCGCGGCGGCGGATGTGGTGCCGGTCCTCGGCCAGGTTGGCCAGGTGGCTGAAGTAGGTGAAGGCGCGGATCACGCTGACCGCCTGGTCGTCCGAAAGGCCTTTGAGCAGCTTCTTGAGCTGCTTGTCGGCGGCGTGGTCGGCCTGGCGGCGGTAGGCCACCGAGAGCTGGCGGATCTGCTCGATCAGTTCGTACACCGCCACGCCCTCGTGGGCGCGGATCACGTCGCCCAACAGGCGGCCGAGCAGGCGGATGTCGTCGATCAGGGGCTGGTCCTTGTCGGGCGAGTCGGAGGGGTGGCGGGCCATGGCGGTGCGGGTGGGTGGGGGGCGAAAAGGGTGGTGCGTGGCGGGGGTCAGGCGGGCGCGGCGCCCTGGCGTTCCAGCGCCTGGGCCAGGGTCTTGCCCAGTTCCACGCCCCACTGGTCGTAGGGGTGGATGCCCCAGAGCGCGGCCTGGCAGAACACCTTGTGTTCGTACAGCGCGGTCAGCGCGCCCAGGCTGTGCGGGGTGAGCGCCGGCAGCCACAGGGTGTTGCTGGGCACGTTGCCGCGGAAGGTGCGGTGCGGCAGCAAGGCCTGCACCTGGGCCGGGTCCAGGCCGCTGCGTTCCAGCAGGGCCAGGGTGTCGGCCTCGGGCCGGCCCAGGGCCAGAGCGTCGGCCTGGGCGCGCAGGTTGAGCAGCACCACCCGGTGGTGTTCGTGGGCCAGGGGCAGCGGGGTGTCCTCGGTGTCGACGCCGATGAAATCCACCGGCACCCGGTGCTGGCCCTGGTGCAACAGCTGGAAGTAGGCGTGCTGCCCTTCGATGCCCAGCCCGCCCCAGACGATGGGGCCGGTGGCCACCTGCACCGGCTGCCCGTCCACGTGGGTGGACTTGCCGTTGGATTCCATGTCGAGCTGCTGCAGGTAGCGCGCGAAGTGGAACAGCCGGCCGGCGTAGGCCGCGACCAGGTGGGTGGGGCAGCCCAGGAAGTTGCGGTTCCACACGCCCAGCAGCGCCAGCACCAGCGGCAGGTTGCGCGCGGGTGGGGCTTCCCAGAAGTGCCGGTCCATGGCGTGGGCGCCGGCCAGGAATTCGCGGAAGTTCGCCGCGCCAATCGCCACCGCCAGCGGCAGCCCGATGGCCGACCAGACCGAGTAGCGCCCGCCCACCCAGTCCCAGAAGCCGAAGGTGTGGGCCGGCGCGTAGCCCTGCGCGGCCGACACGGCGGGCGCGGCGGTGACCGCGATCAGGTGCGGTGTCTGTTGCTCGGCGGTTGCCAGGCCGCCATCGGCCAGCCAGCGCCGGGCCGAAGCCGCCAGCGTCATGGTTTCCTGGGTGGTGAAGGTCTTGCTCTGCACCACGAAGACGGTGTGGTCCGGGCGCAGGCGGCGCAGTTCGCTGTGCAACGACCAGGCGTCGGGGTTGGAAACGAAGTGCACCCGCACCGCCGGGTCCACGTGGGCGTCCAGCGCCTGCACCGCCATGCGCGGCCCCAGGTCGGAGCCACCGATGCCGATGTTGACCACGTCGGTGATGCGCGCGCCGCGGTGGCCGCGCCAGCGGCCGTCGCGCAGGCGTTCGGCGGCGTCGAGGAAGCGGTCGAGCTCGGCCTGCACCGCCTGCGCCACGGCGCCGCCCCAGGGCGGGTCGGCCCAGCCGCCGCCGCGCAGCGCCACGTGCAGCGCGGCCCGGCCTTCGGTGGCGTTGATCGCCTCGCCACGCCGCTGCGCCTCGGCCAGCGCCAAGACGCCGGACTCGTCGGCCAGGGCCAGCAGGGCGTCCAGCACCTCGGGCGTCACGGCCTGGCGGCTGGCGTCCAGCCGCAGGCCGGCGGCCTGCCACTGCAGGGCGGCGTGGCGGGCGGCCTGGCCCGGCGCCAGCAGTTCGCGCAGGTGCGGCACGCCCGCCTGGGCCAGCGCCTGCAGGCGCTGCCAGGCGGCGCGCTGCGGGGGCGGCGTGAAAACGGTCACGGCGCCACCCGGCAGATCTTGAGCATGTTGGTGCCGCCGGGCGTGCCCATGGGTTCGCCGCAGGTGATGGCGTAGACGTCGCCCGGCTGCACGATGCCGCGCGCCCGCAGGTGGGCCTCGGCCTGGGCCAGGGCGGTGTCGCGGTCGGCGCTGGTGTCCATCAGCAGCGGCACCACGTTGCGGTACAGCGCCATGCGGCGCTGCGCCGCCAGCTTGGAGGTGACCGCGTAAATCGGCAGGTGCACCTTGTGCCGGCTCATCCACAGCGCGGTGGAGCCCGAGTCGGTCAGCGCGACGATGGCCTTGGCCCCCAGGTGCGAGGCGGTGAACAGCGCGCCCATGGCGATGGACTGGTCGATGCGCTCGAAGGTCTTGCCCAGAAAATCGGATTCCAGCTCGTGGTGGTCGGCGGCCTCGGCGGCCTCGCAGATGCGCGCCATCTCCTGCACCGTCTGCAGCGGGTACTTGCCGGCGGCGGTCTCGGCGCTCAGCATCACCGCGTCGGTGCCGTCCAGCACCGCGTTGGCCACGTCGCTCACCTCGGCGCGGGTGGGCACCGGCGCCTGGATCATGCTCTCCATCATCTGCGTGGCGGTGATGACCACCTTGTCGTGCTCGCGCGCCAGCCGGATCATGCGCTTTTGCAGCGCCGGCACGGCGGCGTGGCCCACCTCCACCGCCAGGTCGCCGCGCGCCACCATGATGCCGTCGGACGCGCGCAGGATGTTCTCCAGCTCGGGGATGGCCTCGGCGCGCTCGATCTTGGCGATCAGCCCCGGCTTGTGCCCCGGCGGGCAGGCGGCGTGGCAGAGCTGGCGCGCCAGCGCCATGTCGGTGGCGGTTTTGGGGAAGCTCACCGCCACGTAGTCGGCGCGCAGGGCCATGGCGGTCTGGATGTCGGCCATGTCCTTGTCGGTCAGGGCCGGCGCGGTCAGCCCGCCGCCCTGCTTGTTGATGCCCTTGTTGTTCGACAGCTCGCCGCCGATGGCCACCGTGGTGTGCACCGCCGCACCGGCCACCCGCGTCACGGTCAGCACGATCAGGCCGTCGTTGAGCAGCAGCGTGTCGCCGGCCTTCACGTCGCGCGGCAGTTCCTTGTAGTCCAGGCCCACGCCCTGCGCGTCGCCGGGTGTGGTGCGGGCGGCGTCCAGCACAAAGGGCGCGCCCTCGTGCAGCTGCACCCGGCCTTCGGCGAACTTGCCGACGCGGATTTTCGGGCCCTGCAGGTCGGCCATGATGGCGACCTCGCGGCCGGCGCGCTGCGCCGCGGCCCGCACCCGTTCGGCGCGGTCGATGTGGTCCTGCGCGCTGCCGTGGGAAAAATTCAGCCGCACCACGTCCACCCCGGCGCGCACCATGGCTTCGAGGATGGCGGGCTCGCTGGAGGCGGGGCCCAGGGTGGCAACGATCTTGGTGGCGCGCAAGGACATGCAGGGGGTCTCCGGGTGGGGGGCGCGGGGCAGCGCCGGGGGCGAAGGCCCATTATTTCAGCTTCGGCCGCGACACCCGGCGCAATTCGCCTGCGCGACAATGAATATTCTTCACAGCCCCCGACCCACTCCCATGCCCTTGAAGTTTTCCGTCAAGCCCCTGCAAGGGGTGCGCATCGTCAGCCTGGCGCTGAACCTGCCCGGCCCGGCCGCGCTGTGGCGTTTGCGCGCCATGGGCGCCCGCTGCACCAAGGTCGACCCGCCCGCCGGCGACCCCATGCGCCTGTACAGCCCGGCCGCTTTCGCCGACCTGTCAGCCGGGCTGAAGGCGGTGACGCTGGACCTCAAGGCCGCCGCCGGCCAGGCCAAGCTGCACAAGCTGCTCGCCCAGGCCGATGTGCTGCTCACCTCCTTCCGTCCCTCGGCCCTGACCAAGCTGGGCCTGGACGCCAAGTCCCTCAAGCGCGCCCACCCGGCGCTGTCGCTGGTGACCATCGTCGGTGCGCCTGGCGCCCGCGCCGAGGAACCGGGCCACGACCTGACCTACCAGGCCGAGGTCGGTCTGGTGGCCGACCTGGCCGTGCCGCCCAGCCTGCTGGCCGACATGGCCGGCGCCCTGGCCGCGTCGGAAGCGGTGCTGCAGGCGGTGCTGGCGCAGCGCGCCAGCGGCAAGGGCGTCCGCCTGGAGGTGGCATTGTCGGAGGCCGCGCGCTGGCTGGCCCTGCCGCGCCACTGGGGCCTGACTGCGCCCGGCCAGTTGCTGGGCGGCGCCCACGCCGGCTACCGCGTGTACCCCTGCAAGAACGGCCGGGTGGCGCTGGCCGCGCTGGAGCCGCACTTTGCTGCCGGCCTGGGCCGGGCCTTTGGCCTGGGGCCGCTCACCCCCGAGGCCTGCCTGCTGCCCGCCACCCACGACGCGGTGGCCGCTTTCGTGGCGCGCCAAACCCGCGCCCAGCTCGACCGGCTGGCCACCGCGCACGACCTGCCGCTGCTCACCCTGCCCGCCTGAGCGCCTGCCACGCCGGGCGCAAAAAAACCGCGCCCGGCGGGTGCCGGCGCGCGGTGGCTGCGGGGCGGGCGGCGCGTCAGGCGCGCTTGGCCAGCACCTCGAAGGCCGGCAGGGTCTTGCCCTCCAGCACCTCCAGGAAGGCGCCGCCGCCGGTGCTGATGTAGTCCACCTCGTCGGTGATGTGGTACTTGGCGATGGCGGCCAGGGTGTCGCCGCCGCCGGCGATGGAAAACGCCTCGGAGTGGGCGATGGCCGAGGCCATCATCTTGGTGCCGCCGGCGAACTGCGGGTACTCGAACACGCCCACCGGGCCGTTCCAGACGATGGTGCCGGCGTGGGCGATGATCTCGGTCAGCTTGGCCGAGGTTTTCGGGCCCACGTCCAGGATGCGGTCGTGCGGGGCCACGTCGTCCACCGCGATGCGGTTGGCGCGCGCCAGCGCCGACACCTCGTCGGCCACCACCACGTCCACCGGCAGCGGCACCTCGGCGCCGCGTTCCTTCATGATGTCCATCACCTGCTGGGCTTCGCGCACCATTTCCGGTTCGGCCAGCGAATCGCCGATGCGCTTGCCCGCGGCCAGCAGGAAGGTGTTGGCGATGCCGCCGCCCACGATCAGCTGGTCCACCTTGCCGGCCAGGGTTTTCAGGATGGACAGCTTGGTGCTGACCTTGGAGCCGCCGACGATGGCCACCAGCGGGCGCGCCGGGTTTTCCAGGGCTTTCGTGATGGCGTCCATCTCGGCCGCCAGCAGCGGGCCGGCGCAGGCGATGGGCGCGGTTTCGGCGATGCCGTAGGTGGTGGCCTCGGCGCGGTGGGCGGTGCCGAAGGCGTCGTGCACGAACACGTCGCACAGCGCGCCCAGCTTGGCGGCCAGTTCGGGCTTGTTCTTTTTCTCGCCCACGTTCAGGCGGCAGTTCTCCAGCAGCACCACCTGGCCCGGGGCCACGGCGAAGCCGCCGTCCACCCAGTTCTGCACCAGCGGCACCTCGCGGCCCAGCAACTCGCTCAGGCGCTGGGCCACCGGGGCCAGCGTGTCTTCCGGCTTGAATTCGCCCTCGGTCGGGCGGCCCAGGTGCGAGGTCACCATCACCGCGGCACCGGCGTCCAGCGCCATCTGGATGGCCGGCAGCGAGGCGCGGATGCGCGTGTCCTCGGAGATGTTGCCATCGTCGTCTTGCGGCACGTTCAGGTCGGCACGGATGAAGACGCGTTTGCCAGTGGCTTGGCCGCTGGCGCAGATGTCGGAAAAGCGCAGGAATTTCATGGCGGGTGTGAGGGAGGGGTGTGACAGAAAAAAGCCCTCAACTGTACTGCAGCCGGGGCGCCGTCAGGCCGCGGCGAGCACGCCCAGCAGCAGCTCGCGCACCCCTTCCCACACGATCTGCACCCCCAGGCACAACAGGATGAAGGCCGACAGCCGCAGGAAGATGACGCTGCCCGCGTCGCCCAGCGGCCGCAGCAGCCGCTGCGCGTAGCGGAACGCCAGGTAGAGCAGCACGCCGATGGCCAGCAGTGCCAGCGCCCCGCCGCCCATGCGGGCCAGCGACAGGGCCAGCCGTTCGTCGGCCAGGGACACGCCCACGGTGATGGCTGCCGCGATGGAGCCGGGCCCGCAACTGACCGGGAAGGTCAGCGGGTAAAAGGCCTGGCGGCGGGCCATGTCGGGGGTGAAGGCGTCGGCCAGTTCGGTGCGGCTGTCGTCGCTGGCGTGCGAGGTGTTGAGCAGCCGCCAGGCCATGGAGGCCACGATCAGCCCGCCCCCCACCCGCACGATGGGCAGAGAAATGCCGAAGAATTCGAGCACGTAGGAGCCCACCACCATGGAGCCCAGCATCAGCGCCACCATGTTGCGGGCGATGCGCCGGGCCAGCGCGGCGCGGGTGGCGGCCGAGGCGCCCTCGGTCAGCCCCAGGAAGATGGGCGCGGTGGCGGCGGGGTTGAGGATGGGCAGCAGCGCGGCAAAGGCGAACAGAAAGCTCTTGCCGGCCGCGCCCAGCAGTTCCAGGGTCATGCGGGCGTCCTTTCAGGGGGGTGGGGGGTCATGCCTCACAGCCAGAGTTCGCGCACCGGCGTGTCGGGCAACAGGTGGTGCGCCACCTGGGCCTGCAGCAGTTCGGCGGTGGCCAGCGCATCGGTCAGGGCGTGGTGCAGGCGGTAACGCGGCAGGCCGTAGCGCTCGCGGCAGGCGGCCAGCCGCAGCGACACCGGGGCCGGGGCCTGCCCGAGCCAGCGCCGCCACAGCGGCACGGGCGTGCGGCGCCAGCGGGCCTCCAGCGCCATCGTGTCGATCACCGGGAAGTCCAGCGTCTCGCCCAGCCGCCGGCGCAGCGCGCTGTCCAGAAAGCCGCGCTCCACCGCGCGGCAGTGCACCACCACCACGTGGCCGGCCAGGGCCTGCAGCACCTCGCCCAGCACCGCGTCCAGGTCGGGCGCCTGGTCGATCTGCTGGTGGGTGATGCCGTGGACGGTCACCGCCGCGTCGCCCAGCGGCACGCGCGGCCGCAGCAACCAGTGGCGCGCGGCGCTGGCCTGCACCCGCTCCAGCGTCAGCGGCACCAGGCCCAGGCTGACGATGCCGTCACGCTCGGGGTCCAGCCCGGTGGTTTCCAGGTCCAGCGCCAGCAGCGGCACCTCGCGCAGCGGGGTGTGGCCGGGTACGGTGCCGGCCGCGCAGAAGGCGCGCAGCCGCGGGTCGCGCAGGTGGGCCGCCTGTGCGCGCAGCCGGGCCGGCCAGTCGGGTGCGGGCGGTTCGGGGCGGGGCAGCAGGCCGGCGTGGAACATGGCCGGCGCGTCAGCCCCGGCCCGAGCCGTGGCGGTACTTCAGGTAGTCCTGCGCGTGGCTGAGCACGGTGAAGGCGTCGCGCAGGCGTTTGCGTTCAAAGTCCGACAGGCGTTCGGGCTCCAGGCTGTTGTCGGGCTCGCGGCCGGCGCGCAGGTCGTCGGCCTGGGTGCGCAGCCGCACCCCGGCGATGAATTCCAGCGCGTCGTGCAGGTCCGGCCCGCGGCCCGGGGGCAGCACCTGGGCGCGCACCACGTCGTCCAGCCGCTCGAAGGAGTTGAGCGCCTCCGAGCCCACGGCCAGCGCGTGCACGCGGATCAGGTCGGTCAGCGGCGCCGTGCCCCGGCGCTTGAGGTTGATGGCCGCGCTGTGGCGGCCGTCGGCCTCCAGCACAAAGCCCTTGAAAAAGCCGAGTGGCGGGGTGCGCAGCAGGGCGTTGCGCGCCATGCTGGCCAGGAAACGCGGGTGCTGCCGGGCCTGCCGCGCGACGTGGCGGCGCAGGGCGTCGGCCCATTCGGTGCGGCCGTGCACGCCGTCCAGGTCAAAGAAGATGTTGCTGTGCAGCAGCCCCTCGGGCGTGGGCTGGGTGATCCAGCCGTCGAAGTAGCCTTGCCAGACCCGGCGCGGCTGGCGCCAGCGCGGGTGGGTGGCCATGACGCCACCGCTGCACAGGGGGTAGCCGCAACGCGCCAGGCCGTCGCAGACGAAGGTGGCCAGCTCGGCGAAGTAGGCGCCGTGCAGCGCCGGGTCGTAGCGGTCGTCCAGCAGCAGGGCGTTGTCCTGGTCGGTCACCATGCCCTGCTCCTGCCGCGCCATGGAGCCCAGCGCCAGAAAACAGTAGGGCACCGGCGGCGGACCCAGCGCCTGTTCGGCCAGCTCCAGCAGCCGCTGCTTGAAGGCGCGCCCAATGGCCGACAGCGTGTGTCCGATCACCCGGGCGCTGCCACCCTCCTGCACCATGCGCAGGAACACGGCGCGCACCTCGGGCTGCAGGGCGGCGAGCTCGTCCAGGCCCTGGGCGTGGCCGATGCGCCCGACCACGAACAGCCCGTGGCGCGATTCGTGGTGCACGATGTCGGCCAGGGCCAGCACCCCCACCGGGCGCTGTTGTTGCAGCACCGGCAGGTGGTG
>NZ_JAAQQT010000670.1:0-16914 GCF_011742065.1 Aquabacterium sp. A08 | reverse complement strand
AAGGTCTGGCCGAACTCGGGGAGCCACATGATGGGATCGAAACCAAAGCCGTTGCTGCCCACCGGCTCGGGCGCGATCAGGCCGGCCACGCGGCCGGTGGCGATGAGCGGTTCCGGGTCGGTCGGGCTGCGCACCGCCACCAGGGTGCTGACCATGGCGGCGCGGCGGTTGGGCTGGCCTTGCAATTGCTCCAGCAGCGCGCGCACGTTGTTGGCATCGCTTTTGTCGTAGCCAAACTGGGTGCAGTAGTAAGCCGTGTCCACGCCCGGCAGGCCGCCGAAGGCGTCCACGCACAGGCCGGCGTCGTCGGCCAGGGCGGGCAGGCCGCTGTGCGCGCTGGCGTGGCGGGCCTTGGCCAGGGCGTTCTCCACAAAGGTGCAGTGCGGCTCGGCCGCCTCGGGGATGCCCAGGTCGCCCTGGCGGACCAGTTCCACACCCAACGGCGCGAACATGGCCTGCAGCTCGGCCAATTTGCCGGCGTTGTTGCTGGCCAGCACCAGTTGTTTGCCCGTCATGCCCGCCCCCTCACGCCACGTCCGCACCGGCCAGGGCGGCGCGCTGCAGACCGATCAGTTCCTGGATGCCTTTTTCGGCCAGCAACAGCAACTGGTTCATTTCTTCCCGGTTGAACGGCGCGCCTTCGGCGGTGCCCTGCACCTCCACGTAGTGGCCGGCGCCGGTCATGACCACGTTCATGTCGGTGTCGCAGGCGGAGTCTTCCACGTAATCGAGGTCCAGCACTGGCACGCCGTTGACGATGCCGACCGACACCGCCGCCACCGGATGCAGCACCGGGGTCTGGGACAGCTTGCCTTCGGCCAGCAGGTGGTGCACCGCGTCCTGCGCGGCCACAAAGGCCCCGGTGATGGCGGCGGTGCGGGTACCGCCGTCGGCCTGCAGCACGTCGCAGTCCAGCGTGAGGGTGCGTTCGCCCAGCAGCTTCAGGTCGAACACCGCGCGCAGGGAGCGGCCGATCAGGCGCTGGATTTCCTGGGTGCGGCCGGTCTGCTTGCCCTTGGCGGCCTCGCGGCTGCTGCGGGTGTGGGTGGCGCGCGGCAGCATGCCGTATTCGGCCGTCACCCAGCCCTCGCCCGTGCCTTTCTGGTGCGGCGGCACGCGCTCCTCCACAGTGGCGGTGCACAGCACCCGGGTGTCGCCGAATTCGATCAGCACCGATCCTTCGGCGTGTTTGGTGAAGCCGCGGGTGATGCGCACCGGGCGCAAGGCGTGGGCGGGGCGGCCGTCGTGGCGGGGCATGGGGGAGGCAACAGGGTCGGTCATTGGGGCTTCGGGTCAAGGGCGCGGCGCAGGGCCGCGCGGGGCTTCAGGCATCAGGGGGACTTGCGCAGGGCGGTGCGGCGGATCGCGTCGTTGATTTCGGCGATGGTGCGTTCGATCGCCTCGTCGTCGAAGGCGTCGTCCGGGCCGGCGGTGGCATCGGTGGCATGGGCCGCGCCGGGCGCCAGCGCCTCGGCGTCGGACGACACGGCGTCCTCGGCACCCAGCGCGTCGGGGTGGATCACTTCGGTGGCGGCGAAGGCCTCGTCGGCCTCCCACTCCAGCGCCAGCAGCGAGACGTTGTCGCCGTGCCGGCCGCCCTTGCGCAGGGCCTCGTCGGCCAGTTGCGACACCGCGTCTTTCAGCGGCAGGCCGTGCAGGCCGGCGGCCACGTCGGGGTCGGCCACGACCGACCACAGACCGTCGGAGCACAGCAGCAGGCGGTCGCCGTCGTGCAGGGCCTGGGGCCCGAGCACGTCGTACAGCGGCGGGCTGTCGGAGCCCAGGCAGGTGAACAGCACGCTGCGGTTGAGGCCCGGCGGCAGGTTGCGAAACAGCTCGGGCTTGTCGTGGTAAGTGTGGTCGCGGGTGCGGGCCAGCAGCCGGCCCTGGCGCACCCAGTACAGGCGCGAGTCGCCGGAATGCAGCGCGGTGAGCTGGCCGTCCTGCAGCACGGCGGCCACGGCGGTGGTGCGCGGGTTGTCGGGCATGGCCGCGGCACGGGCGTAGTCGGCGATCGCCTGGCTGGCGGCCAGCACGGTGGCCTCCAGAAAGGCGCGCGGGTCGGCCAGGGTGGGCTGGGCCTGGGCGCGAAAGGCCCGGGTGAAGGCCTGCACCGCGATCTCGGCGGCCTTTTCGCCCTCGGGGTGGCCACCCATGCCGTCGGCCAGCACCAGCAGCACCGCGCCGCGGGTGTAGGTGTAGCCCAGCCGGTCCTCGTTCAGCGGCCGGCCGCCCTGGCGGCTGACCTGGTAGACGGAGAACTTCATGGGTCCATGAAGCTGGAACGCTCGGACGGGCGCGCCGGGGCCGGCGCGGCGCCGCCGATCAACCCACCCAGGCGCCAACGCACCTTGTCCACCAGCCCGGGCTGCGTGAACTGGGGCTCGTCCTCGCGGTTGAGCTCTTTTTGCAGGGCGAACACCGACTGCGGGCGCGACAGCGGGTCGGTGGCCATGCACCACTGCACCACCTCGATCAGGTTGTCGGAATACACCCCGCGCAGCCGCGCCAGGGACGAGGCCAGCCGGTCCTTTTCGAGGCGCTGGGGCGCGTCGTGCGGCGGGTAGCCCTGCATGCAGGAATACATGCAGGCGCCCACCGCGTAAATGTCGGTCCACGGCCCCATGCCGGTGTTGCGCTTGTACATTTCCGGCGCGGCAAAACCGGGGGTGTACATCGGGCGCACAAAATTGCCCTCGGTGTTGAGCACCTCGCGCGCCGCGCCAAAGTCGATCAACACCGCCTTGTTCTCGTCGGTGATGAAGATGTTGGCCGGCTTGATGTCGAGGTGCAGCATCTTGTGCTGGTGCACGATGCGCAGGCCGCGCAGCACCTCGTCGAACAGCGAACGGATGGTGGCCTCGCGCATGACCTTTTTTTTCTTCAGGCCGCGCGCGGTGACGATGAACTCCTGCAGGCTGGCGCCTTCGAGGTAGTTCATGACCATGTAAACGGTTTCGTTTTCGCGGAAGAAGTTGAGCACGCTCACCACCGACGGGTGGGAGATCTGCGCCAGTGCCCGGCCTTCCTCGAAGAAACTCTTGAGCCCCAAGCGGTAGAGCGACAGTTTTTCGGGCGGCACCACCGGCAGCAGCTCACCCGGTGCCCGCACCGCCAGCGCCGAGGGCAGGTATTCCTTGAGCGCCACCGGCTGGCCGCTGCTGTCCAGCGCCAGGTAGACCAGCCCGAAACCGCCGGCCGCCAGCTGGCGCACGATGCGGTAACCCCCGATCAGCGTGTCTGGTGGCAGGGGAGCGGGCTTGGTCTTTGACATAATCAGAGGATCTGCAACCCCAACAACGTTGCACACACAGAGAGTTTGAATGCCAGTTTACAGCATGACCGGCTATGCCAACGGGCACAGCCACCCCCCCGCCGGCGGCGAACCGAGCCCCCCGGCCGGGCCCATGCTGGGCATGGAAATCCGTTCGGTCAACAGCCGCTTCCTCGACCTGTCCTTTCGCCTGTCCGACGAACTGCGCCCGGGCGAACCGGCGCTGCGCGAACTGCTGACCGCCCGCATGAAGCGCGGCAAGGTGGAGGTGCGCGCCTGGATCGAAGGCCGCCAGGACGGCGGGCTGCGCGCGCCCAGCGTGGCCGAACTGCAAAAGCTGCTGGCCCTGCAGGACCAGGTGCGCGACTGGCTGCCCAGCGCCCGCGAACTGAGCGTGGCCGAGGTGCTGGGCACCCTGTCGCGCAGCGCCCCCGCGCCCACCGGCCTGGGCGACGCCCTGCTGGCCCTGGCCCAGGTGCAGGTGGGCGAATTCACCGCCTCGCGCGAACGCGAAGGCGCGCGTCTGGCGGCCATGCTGCTGGGCCACCTGGCGCAGCTGCGCGCCCTGGCCAGCCAGGCCCAGCCGCTGGTGCCGCAGCTGGTGGAACTGCAACGCCAGCGCTTTCTGGAACGCTGGAACGACGCCCTGGGCGCGGCCCAGAGCGACGCCGCCGCCAGCGCCGCCCAGGAACGCGCCCTGTCCGAGGCCACCGCCTACGCCATCCGCATCGACGTGGCCGAGGAACTGACCCGTCTGCAGTCGCACCTGGACGAGATCGAACGCCTGCTGCACAAAGGCGGCGAAGTCGGCAAGCGCCTGGACTTCTTTATTCAGGAACTGCACCGCGAGGCCAACACCCTGGGCAGCAAATCCTCCAGCCTGGAACTCACCCGCATCTCGGTGGACATGAAAGTGCTGATCGAGCAGATGCGCGAGCAGGTGCAAAACCTGGAATGAATATGGATTACCCCGGAAACCTCTACGTCGTGGCCGCGCCCAGCGGCACCGGCAAGTCCAGCCTGGTCAAGGCGCTGCTGGAAGTGGACGCGCGCATGGAGCTGTCGGTGTCGCACACCACGCGCGCGCCGCGCGGCCAGGAAATGCACGGCCGCGAGTACTACTTCGTCAGCAACGAAGAGTTCGACCGCATGGTGGCGCACAACGCCTTCGTCGAGTGGGCCCATGTGCACAGCAACCGCTACGGCACCTCGCGCAAGGCGATCGAGGACAAAATCGCCGCCGGCGCCGACATCGTGCTGGAGATCGACTACCAGGGCGCCATCCAGATCAAAGAGCAGTTCCCCAACGCGGTGCTGATCTTCATCCTGCCGCCAAGTTGGCCCGAGCTGCGCGCCCGCCTGATGCGCCGCGCCGAGGACAGCGAGGAGGTGATCGAACTGCGCATGCGCAACGCCGCCGAGGAGGTGGCCCACGTCGACCGCTTCGACTTCGTTATAATCAATGAAATGTTTGAGCGTGCTCTGTTCGACCTGAAAGCGATTGCGCACGCCCAGCGACTCAAGGTGGCCGCCCAGCGCCGCGCCCGCGCCGAAACTTTTCGCGCACTTCACATCCCGTCATCCACGAGCTGAACGCTCAGTCTGGAGCCCCGACATGGCACGCATCACCGTCGAAGATTGCCTGGAAAAGATCCCCAACCGTTTCCAGCTCGTGCTGGCCGCGACCTACCGCGCCCGCATGCTGAACCAGGGCCACACCCCCAAGATCGAGACCCGCAACAAGCCGGTCGTGACCGCGCTGCGCGAAATCGCCGACGGCAAGGTCGGCCTGGAAATGTTGAAAAAAGTGCCGGTCTGAGGCCAACGCCCTGCCGCACCGAAAGCACCGCCGCCGCGGTGCTTTTTGTTTTTATCGCGCCCATTGCGCCGTTTGCCGACCCCATGCCCGCAAACGGTGCCGAGTCCGGCTAAAGTAAAGGGATGCGCCAAGATGTGATGCCCGCCCCTGCGATGAGCCATTCCCCGGCCGCGGCCAGTGCCGCCGCCGCGAGCTTCGCGGCGCTGGAGGCACGGCTGGACTACCTGAGCGCGGCCGAGGTGGAACAGGTGCGCCAGGCCTACCGCTTTGCCGACGCCGCCCACCTGGGCCAGATGCGCAAGAACGGCGACCCCTACATCACCCACCCGATCGCGGTGGCGCAGCAGTGCACCGAATGGAAGCTGGACGCCCAGGCCCTGTGCGCCGCCCTGATGCACGACGTGCTGGAGGACTGCGGCGTGTCCAAACAGGACATGGCCGAGCGTTTCGGCACCCCCGTGGCCGAGCTGGTGGACGGCCTGACCAAGCTGGACAAGCTGGAATTCGACAGCCGCGAACAGAACCAGGCCGAGTCCTTCCGCAAGATGCTGCTGGCCATGGCGCGCGACGTGCGCGTCATCCTCATCAAGCTGGCCGACCGCACCCACAACATGCGCACCATGGGCGACATGCCGCGCAGCAAGTGGGCCCGCATCAGCAGCGAAACGCTGGAAATCTACGCGCCGATTGCCCACCGCCTGGGCCTGAACAACAACTACCGCGAACTGCAGGACCTGGCCTTCAAGCACCTGCACCCCTGGCGCTACCAGGCGCTGGACAAGGCCCTGAACAAGTCGCGCAGCCGCCGCAAAGACCTGATCGCGCGGGTGCAGGGCGAGGTGGAAAACGCCTTCCTGAAGCTGGGGATGGACGTGCGCATCGTGGGGCGCGAGAAAACGCTCTACTCCGTCTACCGCAAGATGGACCTCAAGCACCTGTCCTTCGCGCAGGTGACCGACATCTACGGCTTTCGCATCGTGCTGCCCGAGCTGTTGGACTGCTACACCGCGCTGGGCACGCTGCACCAGCTCTACAAGCCGCTGCCGGGCAAGTTCCGCGACTACATCGCCATCCCCAAGATGAACGGCTACCAGTCGCTGCACACCACGCTGGTGGGGCCGTTCGGCACCAACATCGAGTTCCAGCTGCGCACGCCCACCATGGACGTGGTGGCCGAGTCCGGCGTGGCGGCGCACTGGCTGTACAAGGCGAGCGAGCCGGACAGCCCGGCGTCGCAGGACCTCAACACCCAGTGGCTGCAGTCACTGCTGGACATCCAGCAGGAAACGCACGACGCGGCCGAGTTCTGGGACCACGTCAAGATCGACCTGTTCCCCGATTCGGTCTATGTGTTCACGCCCAAGAGCCGCATCATGGCCATGCCGCGCGGCGCCACGGTGGTGGACTTTGCTTACGCCATCCACAGCGACGTGGGCAGCCGCGCCATCGGCGCCAAGGTCAACGGCGAACAGGCCGCGCTGCGCACCGAGCTGAACAACGGCGATGTGGTGGAGATCGTCACCTCGCCGCACGCCACGCCCAACCCGAGCTGGCTGGGCTTTGTGAAAACCGGGCGGGCGCGCTCCAAGATCCGCCACCACCTGAAAACCCTGGCCCAGGAAGAATCGATGACGCTGGGCGAGCGGCTGCTGCTGCAGGCGCTGCGCGCCGAAGGCATTGCCGCATTGCCCACCGACGGCCCCGAGCACCAGGCGGTGTGGGACAAGCTGCTGCGCTTCACCGGCAACAAGCTGCGCGCGGAGCTGCTGACCGACATCGGCCTGGGCAAGCGCATCGCCAGCATGGTGGGCAAGAAGCTGGCGGCGCTGCTGGCCGAATCGGGCGAAAAGCCCGACCTGCTGCTGATCAGCCAGGAGCGCTACGGCGCCGCGCACGACGACCGGCCCAGCCAGGGCGTGGTGACGCTGGACGGCAGCGAGGGCGCCTCGGTGCAGTACGCCAGCTGTTGCCGGCCGGTGCCGGGCGACGGCATTGTGGGCTACCTGGGCCGCGGCGAAGGCCTGGTGGTGCACACCGACGACTGCCCGGTGGGGCGCAAGCTGCTGCACCGCGACAGCGAGCGCTTCCTGGAGGTGGAGTGGGCCGAGGAGCCGGTGCGGCTGTTCGAGTCCACCGTGGTGGTGACGGTGGTCAACGGCAAGGGAGTGCTGGCCAAGGTGGCGGCGGCGCTGGCCGCGGCGGAGGCCGACATCACCCATATCCACATGGGCGAGGACGCGGCGCAAAGCGCCATCGACCTGCGCTTCACCGTGGCGGTGCGCGACCGGGTGCACCTGGCCCAGGTGCTGCGCCAACTCAAGCGGACGCCGTCGGTGGTGCGTGCCGCGCGGGTGCGGCCGGCGCGCGAAGGCCTTTGAAGCGCCCCCGGGGGCGTCAGCGCGCCGGGGCCGGGTAGCGCACGTCCAGCACCTCCAGCGTGTCCCAACCGGCGGGGGTGCGCAGCCGCACCTCGTCGCCCACCCGGGCTTTCAACAGGGCCTGCGCCACCGGCGCCACCCAGCTGACCTGGCCCTGGGCGCTGTCGGCCTCGTCGATGCCGAGGATGGTGACGGTGTTTTCGGCACCGTCCTCGCGCGCGTAGGTGACGGTGGCGCCAAAAAACACCTGGTCCGCGCCGTGGTGCAGGGAGGGGTCGACCACCACCGCGATGTCCAGCCGCCGGGTGAGGAAGCGGATGCGGCGGTCGATCTCGCGCAAACGCTTTTTGCCGTAGAGGTAGTCGCCGTTTTCGGAGCGGTCGCCATTGCTGGCGGCCCAGTGCACGATCTCGACCACGCGCGGGCGCTCTTCGTCCAGCAGGTGCAGCAGTTCAGCGCGCAGGCGGTCGTGGCCGGCCTGGGTCATGTAATTCTTGCCGCCCGCGGGCAGCGCCGGGCCGTCGGGCAGGTCGTCGTCTTCCGCGTCGGTTTCTTTGGTGAAGGCCTTGCTCATGGGGTCGGAAAAAAGGGGGCCGCAAAGGGGTGAACGTGGTACCGTCACCGCTGTGATGCGATTGTCCAACATCCCCCGAGGGGTCCCGCCCGGCGGTGCCGCTGCGCTGCCCACGACCCACCGCCCGCAACCGCGGGCACCCGAACGCGTGGGACGGGCCCTGTGGCTGCTGTGTGGCAGCCTGGGCCTGGCCGCCTGCGGCACGGCGCCGTTGGCCCCGAGCGGCCCGCCCCAGCCGGAGGCGGCGTCGGGCTGGGTGGCCAAACCCGGCTGGACGGCCCAGCGCCACGCCGTGGCGGCGGCCCACCCCCTGGCGGCAGAGGCCGGGCGGGCGGTGCTGCGCGACGGCGGCAACGCGCTGGACGCGGCGGTGGCGGTGCAACTGGTGCTGGGGGTGGTGGAGCCGCAGTCCAGCGGCGTGGGCGGCGGCGCGTTTCTGCTGCATTTCGACGGTCAGGCCGTGCGCGCCTACGACGGCCGCGAAACCGCCCCCGCCGCCGCCAGCGAGGACCTGTTCCTGGGCCCGGACGGCCAACCCCTGCCCTTTGACGACGCGGTGGTGGGCGGCCTGTCGGTCGGCGTGCCCGGGGCCGTGGCCATGCTGGAAGCGGCCCACCGCCGGCACGGCCGCCTGCCCTGGGCGCGGCTGGTGGCGCCGGCCGTGGCGCTGGCGCAAGACGGCTTTGCCGTCACGCCGCGCCTGCACACCCTGCTGGCGCAAGACCCGCACCTGCGGCGCGACCCGGACGCCGCCCGCCACTTTTACGGCGCCCAGGGCCGGCCCTGGCCGGTGGGGCACCGCCTGCGCAACCCGGCGCTGGCCGACACCCTGCGCCGCATCGCCACCGAGGGCGCGGCCGGTCTGATGCGCGGCCCGGTGGCGCAGGCCATGGTGGACAAGGTGCGCCAACACCCGCTGCGCCCGGGCCACTTGAGTCTGGACGACCTGCGCCACTACCGACCGCGCGAGCGCAAAGCGCTGTGCCACCCGCTGGAGACACCCACCCGGCGCTACCGGGTCTGCGGCTTCCCGCCACCCGGCTCCGGGGCCCTGGCGGTGGGGCAGATCCTGGGCACGCTGGCCCAGTGGCCACCCGAGCCCGCCAACCCCGGGACCGAGCCTTCGGTGGACTGGCTGCACCGCTACACCGAAGCCAGTCGGCTGGCCTTTGCCGACCGCGCCCAGCACGTGGCCGACCCCGACTTCGTGCCCGCCCCCGGCGGCGACTGGGCCCGACTGCTGGACCCGGCCTACCTGCAAGCCCGCGCGCGGCTGATCGGCGAGCAGGCTCTGCCCCAGGCCCCAGCTGGCCAGCCCGCCGGCACGCCCCTGGCCTGGGCACCCATGGCCGAACAACCCGAGCGCGGCACCAGCCACGTCAGCATCGTGGACGCGCAAGGCCACGCCGTGGCGCTGACCACCACCATTGAAAGCGCCTTTGGCGCCCGGCAGATGGTGGGCGGCTTTCTGCTGAACAACCAGCTGACCGACTTCAGCTTTCGCCCGCGCGACGCCCAGGGCCGGCCGGTGGCCAACCGGGTCGAGCCGGGCAAGCGACCGCGTTCGTCCATGGCGCCGACGCTGGTGTTCGACGCCGACACCGACCGCCTGGTCATGACCACCGGCAGCCCGGGCGGCGCCTTCATCATCCACTACACCGCCAAGGTGCTGCATGGCGTGCTGCAGCAGGGACTGGACGCGCAGCGCGCCATCGACGCGCCCAACCACGGCCACACCGGCGGGCCGCTGTGGCTGGAGGCCGGGCGCTTTGCCCCCGCCACCGCGCAGGCCCTGCGTGCGCGCGGCCACACCGTGCGCGAACAGCCGCTGACCAGCGGCCTGCAGGCGCTGCAGGTGGTGCCGGGCGGCCTGTTCGGCGGCGCCGACCCGCGCCGCGAAGGCGTGGTGGCCGGCGACTGAGCCCCAACGCAGGCGAGCACGCCCGCTGCGCCGAAAGCGGGCCGCAACTTCGCTACCATCGGCCGGATGAACGCGCCACGCCCCGGGGAGCCCACCGTCCACGACCTGCCACCCGGCCTGATGGTGGTGCACGGCAACCACGCCGAGGCACTGCGCGACCTGGCCGTCGGCTGGCTGCAGCGCTACCCGCTGGCGCCGCTGGAAAACGAAACCCTGCTGGTGCAGAGCAACGGCATCGCCCAGTGGCTCAAGCTGTCGCTGGCCGAAACGCCCGAGCGCGGCGGCGCCGGCATTGCCGCGGCGCTGCAGTTCCACCTGCCCTCGCAATTTTTGTGGCAGGCCTACCGTGCGGTGCTGGGGCCAGAGCGGGTGCCCGAGACCTCGCCCTTCGACAAGCCACGCCTGGTCTGGCGCCTGATGCGCCTGCTGCCCACCCTGCTGGACCAGACCGCCTACGCGCCGCTGCAGCGCTTCCTGGCCGACGACGCCGACCGGCGCAAACGCTTCCAGCTGGCCGAACGCCTGGCCGACCTGTTCGACCAGTACCAGGTCTACCGCGCCGACTGGCTGCAGGCCTGGGGCGACGGGCAGGACGTGCTGATCGACGCGCGCGGCGGCGCCGTGCCGCTGGAGGCCGACCAGCGCTGGCAGGCCGCGCTGTGGCGCGCGCTGCAGGCCGATGTGCAGACCGACGCCAACGCCCCCCGCCCCGGCCGGGCCGCGGTGCACGCGGCGTTTCTGGCCCGCGCCCGCGACTGGAACGGCCCCGAGCGGCCGGCCGGGCTGCCGCGGCGCCTGGTGGTGTTCGGCATTTCCAGCCTGCCGCGCCAGTCGCTGGAGGTGCTGGCCGTGCTGGCGCGCTGGTGCCAGGTGCTGATGTGCGTGCACAACCCCTGCGAACACCACTGGGCCGACACCGTGTCCGACCACGAACTGCTGCGCGCCGCCGAACGCCACGGCACCCGCCAGGCGCGGCGCCACAGCATGCCCGCGCGGCTGGCACCCGAGCAGTTGCACCGGCACGCCCACCCGCTGCTGGCGGCCTGGGGCAAGCAGGGGCGCGACTTCATCGGCCTGCTCAACGAACACGACCGGCCCGAGGCCCTGGCCCACTACCGCCAGCACTTCCAGGCCATCGGCCACAGCACCGAACTGTTCATCGCACCCCCCCCCGACACCCTGTTGCGCCAGCTGCAGGACGACATCCGCGACCTGCGTCCGCTGCACGAAACCCGCGCGCGCTGGCCGGCGGTGGACCCGGCGCAGGACGCCTCGGTGCGCTTCCACCGGGCCCACAGCCCGCAGCGCGAGGTGGAGGTGCTGCACGACCAGCTGCTGGCCGCCTTCCAGGCCGACCCCACGCTGACCCCGCGCGACGTGATCGTGATGGTGCCCGACGTGCAGGCCTACGCCCCGCACATCCAGGCGGTGTTCGGGCTGCGGCCGGCGAGTGACCCGCGCCACATCCCCTACACCGTGGCCGACCAGGGCGCCAGCGCCACCGACCCGCTGCTGCACGCCCTGCGCCTACTGCTGCGCCTGCCCCAGGCCCGGCTCAGTGCCAGCGAGCTGATGGACCTGCTGGACGTGCCCGCGGTGGCGCGGCGCTTCGGCATCGCCCCGGCCGACCGCGCGCTGCTGCAGCGCTGGGTGCGCGGCGCCAACGTGCGCTGGGGCCTGCACGCCGCCCACCGCGCCAGCCTGGACCTGCCCGCCGACGCCCAGGCCGCCGCCCCGCACACCTGGCTGTTCGGCCTGCGCCGCATGCTGCTGGGCTACGCCGTGGGCGCCGGTGCCGAGGCCTGGCAGGGCACCGACCCCTACGGCGAAATCGGCGGGCTCGACGCCGCCCTGCTCGGCCCCCTGGTGCAGCTGCTGGAACGCCTGGCCAGCACCTGGGACGCGCTGCGCCAGCCGGCCCCGGTGGCCGAGTGGTGCACCCGTTTCCGCCAGGTGCTGCACGACTTTTTCGACGCCAGCCCCGGCCGCGACGAGCCCGCCGACCCGCGCGACCCCCTCACCCTGCTGCAGTTGGCACAGGCGCTGGACGCCTGGCAGGCCGTCTGCACCGAAGCCCGGCTGGACGAGGCCCTGCCGCTGGCCGTGGCCGCCGAACACTGGCTGACCGCGCTGGACGCGCCCCGGCTGTCGCAGCGCTTCTTTGGCGGCGCCGTCACCTTCGCCACGCTGATGCCGATGCGCGCCATCCCCTTCCGCCACGTCTGCCTGCTGGGCATGAACGACGGCGCCTACCCGCGCAACCGGGCGCCGCTGGACTTCGACCTGATGGGCCGCCAGTACCGCCCCGGCGACCGTTCGCGCCGCAGCGACGACCACTACATGCTGCTCGAAGCCCTGCTGTCGGCGCGCGACCGGCTGTATGTGTCGTGGGTGGGGCGCAGCGTCACCGACAACAGCGAACGGGCGCCGTCGGTGCTGGTCAACCAGCTGCGCGAACACCTGGCCACCGGCTGGCGGCTGGCCGATGCGGCGCCCGGCGGGCTGCTCGCCGCCCTGACCACCGAACACCCGCTGCAGCCCTTCAGCCCGCGCTACTTTGGCCCCGCCACCACCGAGCCGCGGGCGCGCTGGTTCACCTACGCCCACGAATGGCGCCGAGGCGCCGCCACGCAGGCAGCGGCCAGCCCCCCCCTGCCCGCCCTGGCCCGCAGCGAGCCGCTGACCGTGGCCGAGCTGGCCAGCTTCCTCAAAGACCCGGTCAAGGCGTTCTTCCGGCGCCGCCTGGGCGCCGACCTGGACCTGCCCGACGCCACCCAGGCCGAACACGAACCGTTCGCCCTGGACGGCCTGGACCGCTGGCGCCTGCACCACGAACTGCTGCAGCACCAGACCCAGGCCCTGCGCCGGGGGGATGACCTGGCCGACGACCTGACCCGCCGGCTCGACGCGCTGGAGCGCCGCGGCGAACTGGCCGCCGGCGGCTTTGGCCAGGCCCAGCGCGCCGAGCTGCAAGCCCCCCTGCCCGAGCTGATGCAGGCCTACCAGACCGCGCTGGCCGACTGGCCCCTGCCCCACCGCGAGACCCTGGACTGGCGCGCCACCGTGGACGGCCAAGCCGTGGCGGTGCTGGACCGGCTGGACGACCTGCGCCGCAACGCCCAGGGCGACCGCGCCCGCGTGGTGCTGGAAACCAGCCATCTGGTGGACGCGCAGGGCCGCTACCGCGCCGACAAACTGGTGGGCCACTGGGTGGTCCATCTGGCCGCCCACCTGGCCGGTGGCCCGCTGACCACCCGGGTGCTGAGCAAGGCCGGCCAGGTGACGCTGGAGCCACTGCCGCCCGAGCAGGCCGAAGCGCACTGGACGGCGCTGCTGCAGGCCTGGCAGACCGGCCTGTGCAGCCCCTTGCCGCTGGCGGTCAAGCCCGCCTTCGAGTGGCTGCGCGCCCTGGGCACCCAGCCCGACGACCCGGCCCGCGCCTGGCTGGCCGCCCAAAAATCCTACGAAGGCGAAGGCGACGGCGGCGAACGCGAGCGCCAGCCCCACCTGCGCCGGGCCTACCCCGACTTCGCCGCCCTGGCCGGGCCACGGGCCAGCGCCGCCGACCCCAGCCCCTTCCGGCACTGGACCGACACCCTGCTGCGGCCGCTGTGGCGGGCCATCCCGGTCAAGCGCGGCAAAAGCGCCCCCCCCGCCCCGGAGGCCGAGGCATGACCCCCACCCCGCTGCAGGTCCGCGACTTCCCGCTGCACGGCAGCCGCCTCATCGAGGCCAGCGCCGGCACCGGCAAGACCTGGACCATCGCCATGCTCTACGTGCGGCTGGTGCTGGGCCCGCGCCCGGGCGACGACCCGGCCGCCTTCGCCCGGCCACTGACCCCGCCCGAAGTGCTGGTCGTCACCTTCACCGAAGCCGCCACCCAGGAACTGCGCGCCCGCGTGCGGCTGCGCCTGGCCCAGGCCGCCCGGGTGTTCCGCGACGACCCGGCCGAACGCGCCACCCTGCGCGACGACCCCGACTTGCAGGCCCTGCTGGCCCTGCGCGCCGACCACCCCGAGGCCGACTGGCCACGCCTGGCCGTGCGGCTGCAGGTGGCCGCCGAATGGATGGACGAGGCCGCCGTCTCCACCATCCACGGCTGGTGCCTGCGCATGCTGCGCGAGCACGCCTTCGACGGCAACAGCCTGTTCCAGCAGACCCTGGAGACCGACCCCGCCGAGCTGCAGGCCGAGGTCGCGCGCGACGCTTGGCGCAGCTTTTACGCGCCGCTGCCCGCGGCGCTGGCGCAGGAGGTGCTGCGCTGGTGGAACGGCCCGGACGCGCTGTTGCGCGCCGTGCGCCCGCTGCTGGAACTGGCCGCCACCGGCGGGCTCGACCCGGCCGACCCGCGCCCGCCGGACGAACTGCTGGCCACGGCGCAGGCGCAGCGCGACGCGGCCCTGGCCGCCCTCAAAGCCCCCTGGCCGGCCTGGACGGCCGAGCTCAAAACCCTGTTCGACGCCGGGGCCGCCGCCAAGCACTTCAACGCCAAGCAGTTCCGCGCCCAGTACTACGACACCTGGCTGGACAAGCTGCGGGCCTGGGCCACCGACCCGCAGGCCCTGGCCGCCCCCGACCTGCTCACCGGCTGGCAGCGCCTGACCCCCGAGGGGCTGACCGGCGTCTGCAAAGACCCCGCCCACGCCGCGCCCGGCGCCCAGCACCCCGCCCTGGCCGCGCTGGCGGACCTGCGCGCGCACCTAGCCCAGCTGCCCTGCGCCCGCGCCGACCTGCTGCGCCACGCCGCGCACTGGATGCACCAGCGCTTCCAGCGCGAACAGGCCGCCCGTGCGCAGATGGGCTTCAACGACCTGCTGCTGCGGCTGGACCAGGCCCTGCACGGCCCCAACGGCGAACGCCTGGCGGCCACCATCCGCCGGCAGTTCCCGGTGGCCCTGATCGACGAATTCCAGGACACCGACCCGCTCCAGTACCGCATCTTCGACCGGGTGTACCGCGTCGCGCAGCCCGAGCCGGACACCGCGCTGGTGCTGATCGGCGACCCGAAACAGGCCATCTACGCCTTCCGCGGCGCCGACATCCACACCTACCTGCGGGCGCGCCAGGCCTGCGCCGACCGGCTCTACACCCTGGGCACCAACTTCCGCTCCACCGCCGCCATGGTGGAAGCGGTCAACCACTGCTTCGCCTCGGCCGAAGCGCGGCCCGAGGGCGCCGGGGCCTTCGGCTTCCGGTCGCCGGGGCGGGACAACCCGGTGCCGTTCACCCCGGCCCAGGCCGCCGGCCGCGCCCAGCAGTGGTACCCCCAGGGCCTGGCGGGCGGCCCCGGCCCGGCGCTGACGCTGTGCCACCTGCCGCTGCCAGCCGGCGGCCAAGCGCTGGGCAAAGACGCCGCGCTGCAACAATTGGCCCAGGTCTGCGCCAGCGCCATGGTGGGCTGGCTGCACGGCGGCCAGGCCGGTTTCGGCGCCCCGGCGGCCGGCGAAACGGCCGGCGAAGCAGCGGCCACCTGGCGCCCCCTGCGCCCGGCCGACATGGCGGTGCTGGTGCACACCCGCAAAGAGGCCGACGCCATCCGCGCCGCGCTGGCCGAGCGTGGGCTGCGCAGCGTTTACCTGTCGGACCGCGAATCGGTTTACGCCACCCCCACCGCGCAGGACCTGCAGCACTGGCTGCACGCCTGCGCCGACCCGGACGACCCACGCCCGCTGCGCGCCGCCCTGGCCACCGCCACCCTGGGCCAGTCCTGGGCGCAGCTCGACGCCTGGCGCCAGGACGAGCTGGCCTGGGAAACGGTGGTGCTGCGCTTTCGCGGCTACCGCGACACCTGGCGCCAGCGCGGCGTGCTGCCCATGGTGCGCGAGCTGCTGCACGACTTCGACGTGCCGGCCCGCCTGCTCGACCCGCAGGCGCCGCCCGGCGGCGAGCGCACCCTGACCGACCTGCTGCACCTGGCCGAGCTGCTGCAGCACGCCAGCGCCGCGCTGGAGGGCGAGCACGCCCTGATCCGCCACCTGGCCGAACAGCGCCAGCTGGCCGCCCAAGGCCGCGGCGGCGACGCCCCCCAGGTGCGGCTGGAGAGCGACGCCGAGCTGGTGCAGGTCGTCACCGTGCACAAGTCCAAAGGGCTGGAATACCCACTGGTGTGCTACCCCTTCGCCTGCCTGCACCGCCCGGTGCAGCCCAGCGACACCCCGCTGCGCTGGCACGACGACGCGGGCCAGCTGCAGCTCACCCTGGACGGCGACCCCGACACCCTGGCCGCCACCGCCGAACGGGCCGACGCCGAACGCCTGGGCGAAGACCTGCGCAAGCTCTACGTCGCCCTGACCCGGGCGCGCTACGCCACCTGGGTCGGCCTGGCGCCGCTGGCCGACCTGCACCGCAGCGCGTTCGGCTGCCTCATGGGCGGCGGCGCCCCGCTGGACCTGCCCAACTGGCCCGCCCCGCTGGTGGACTGGGCCAGCCCGGCAGACCACACCGAGGCGTTGCCCGCGCCCGAACCCAGCACGCAGCGCTGGAACGACCCGCACCCGCCGGCCACCGCTTCCGTCACCCGCACCTGCGCCCCGGTGGCGCCGCAGCGCTGGTGGGTGGCCAGCTACTCGGCCCTGCGCCTGGCCGACACCGCCGGGGCCGCCACCGACGCCGGCCCCGCCGCGCCCAGCGCCCCCGACACCCCGCAGCACGACCAGGTGCAGGAAATGGCGGCCGCGCCCCCCGACACGCCCCCGCCCGGCGCCGAAACCGCCGCGGACGGCCCCCGCGCGCGCCCCGCGCCGCTCAGCCCACACGCCTTCCCGCGCGGGGCCGAGGCCGGCACGTTTTTGCACGACCTGTTGGAGTGGTGTGCCCAGCAAGGCTTTGCCGCCGTGGTCCAGCAACCCGCCCGGCTGCGCGACCAGGTCGCCCGGCGCTGCCAGGCGCGCGGCTGGAGCGGCTGGGTGGACACCGTGACCGACTGGCTGCTGGCCTGCCTGCAGGCCC